>JAMLGR010000019.1 GCA_023957775.1 Fimbriimonadaceae bacterium
TAACCCGGCGTATACTTCTTCGTAGCGATTGTTGCGATGTTCAGTCCAGCCGTTCTCGACACCTACGACCCCGCCAACCGCTTGAAGGTGGTAGCCATTCATCCGGATTCGGGTTCCCAGACGTTGGCGAGCTACACTTATGCTGGCGATGGTCTCAGGAGAACCGAGCACGAACCAGGGAAGTCCCCTGGTCACCTTGATCTGGGACGGCGAGGACATGTTGGGAGAGATACTCTGAGATGGCGATGAGTGTTCGCTACACGAATATCAACGGCCAGATCGTGGCCGAGAAGCGCTCGGGGACGCGCAAGATCTACTCATCGGACGCCCTGGGCAGCACGGTTTCGCTCTACAGCGGTCTGACCAAGACCGACTCCTTCACCTACTGGCCGTATGGTGAGACCAGGACCAGCAGCGGCTCGACTCCGACCAAGTACAAGTTCGTTGGGACGCTGGGATGCCGCGAACAAGCCGATGGCGGCATCTACATGAGGGCCAGAGTCGAGGAGCCGGAGAATGGCAGGTGGATGACCGTGGATCCGTTGTGGCCTGTGGAGTCAGCGTATGGTTATGCTTGGATGTCGCCCTCTTCATACGTGGACGCAAGCGGAACAAGACCAGACGAGATTATGACTGACTGTTGCGAAAGAGCGTATAGACGCTATTTGGAATGCGCTCTCAACTCCGCGTCAGGCGCAAACCTGGCCATAGCGATCGGGCTCACCGTCGGAACTTCTGCGTTAGGTTTTGGGCTTAGTGCTGGCATCGGCCTTGGTTACATTGCCGTTTGCGAGCTGCAGGCGGAATTTGAAAAGAGTGCTTGCGGGCTTGCCTATGCGGTGGACCATCTAATGTGCTCAGCCAACTATGTGTGCCGCCAGCCAAAATACAAGGAGATATGCAAGGCGATTTTTGGACATTGCTACAAACAGTTCCCCGACCAACCGTTCCTGTCTGAGTGTCTGAGGTCCGGGTTCACGCGTCTGCTGCGTCATGTCCCGCACCCCGAGTGCCCTCCGAAGGATTTCGACCCTTGGACAAACCGGTGAATCTCAATGGTTTCTTGGGATGGTTGGCTCTCTTGATAGTCGTCGTCCTGATGACCGTGGCTATGCCAAATGTAGCGCAGAGAGTTGTGTCAGTTCCTTCCTATGCCCAAGATACAACTGCTGTATTATCCGCTGTGACTTCAATATTCAGTTGGATTTTATACGGGCATTCGCTGGCCAAGCTAAGAGATGGAAGGACTCGGTTTCCTCGCCTGCCGGTTTGGAGGGACTTCGTTTGGACAACCGTTTTGGTTGTCTCGGCGTCCTTCGCGTTGACTGGCTTCTATGCCGCACTTCACATTGCTATTCGAAAACTTTGATTGCGGAAATTCGGCCGCTTCGCAATACACTATGAGTTCGTTGTCAAGAACCAGGAGGGATCGAGTCCGCGGTCCTACAGCTACAACGAGGTCGACCGGTTGGTAACGATGGTTCAAGGGGCTACCAAGTTCACCTACAGATACGACGGCGATGGCCTGAGACGGACCGAACATGAATCGGCCGGGGCGCTATACTTGTTTCGTAGCGATTGTTGCGATGTTCAGTCCAGCCGTTCTCGACACCTGCGATCCCGCCAACCGCTTGAAGGTCGTGGCGATTCATCCGGACCCGGGTTCCCAGACCTTGGCGAGCTACACTTATGCTGGCGATGGTCTCAGGAGAACCGAACACGAACCAGGGAAGTCCCCTGGTCACCTTGATCTGGGACGGCGACGACATGTTGGGAGAAGTCTGAGATGGCGATGAGCGTTCGTTACACGAATATCAACGGCCAGATCGTGGCCGAGAAGCGCTCGGGAACGCGCAAGTTCTACTCATCGGACGCCCTGGGCAGCACCGTGGCGCTCTACAGCGGTCTGACCAAGACCGACTCCTTCACCTACTGGCCGTATGGCGAGACCAGGACCAGCAGCGGCTCGACTCCGACCAAGTACAAGTTCGTTGGGAACCTTGGGATGCCGTGAACAAGCCGATGGCGGCATCTACATGAGGGCAAGGGTTGAGGACCCTGAGGATGGAAGGTGGATGACCGTGGATCCGTTGTGGCTGGTCGAGTCGGCGTACTCATATGCGCTAAATAGCCCTGCTTCCATTGCTGATCCGTCAGGGGCCAAGAGTACATCGCTGATATATGTCGCTATGAAGCCTAAGGGAGTCTACCCAAGCGACTGCGTTGTCAGGGTTTGCTCGAGTTACGGGTATGCAGACGATGACAGATACATTTGGGACCCATTCGTCGTGACACATCAGTTTGTTTGTGCGGTTACGCCAACCGGTCGAACGTGCGCATGGGGCAGGGGTGGCTCCGATGAGGAGCGCCAGTGCCGGGACGATGCCTCCGAGGGATTTCCTATTCGCTGCCGGACAGTGAGCACGAGTTGCAGAATAGCTGTGGCCGCGTGCCCTTGCATTGAGAAACTACGGTCAGCCCCCCCCCACTCTACTCTATACCCTTTGGCACATGCTACCGATCGAAGGTAGATGTGGTAGATTGCATGTTTGAGCTGCTTGGGGAGTTACCGTGGTTTGAATTTGGCAGCAAGACCATGGACACTAGCCACATGCTGCCTCAACCATACTGACGTGGTTGTTCATATCCCTTCTCACAGGCAATGGCGGGTATGGTAGCGCAACTCTACCTGTACTCGACCATCGCTTTGCATAGGAACGATGAGCGTAATCAACAAGATCTCTTGCCTTCTCATGACACTTGTCCTTGGTGTCCTCCTGTTTGTTGGAGGATTTGCACTGGGGACCTACAGCGGAGCGAGGCGAGTCATGATAACTGCTTCGGGACCGGTCACGAACACTATCTACAGTTATGCTCAGGATGGCAAGTACGATGCCTTGGTTAGGCAGAAGTTGGCGACTCCATCTGTAGTGGCCTCGCTTAAAGCCTCGGTGACTAACGCCGGCCCTATCGTGGGCTTTGAAGTCGTTGAAGTATTCGTCGGCCCGCTGGGCCTTCCCGCAACCGTTACGGTTCTCGTTGAGCGCGAAACCGGGACCTACACTGAGACGGTCATGTTCAACTCGTTGTTCAAAGCCGACGTTGTCACTGTATTGCCTAAGTCGAGATGAGACAGGTCGGGGTTCGTTGACCACGGTCATCTGGGACGGAGATGACACGATCATGGAGAAGAGCTGATGGCAACGGTTCGTTACACGGTCATCAACGGGCATATCATTGCTGAAAAGAGGGACGGCGTGCGCCAGTTCTACTCCTCGGACGCCCTTGGCAGCACCGTAGCACTCTACAGCGGATCCAACCAAGACCGACGCCTTCAGTTATTGGCCGTACGGGGATGCGCGGACCCGCACAGGCAGTACGCCCACAAAGTAGAAATGCGTCGGCACCCTCTGATGCAGAGAACAGGCGGACGGCGGCATCTACATGCGGGCCAGAGTCGAGGACCCTGAGGATGGTAGGTGGATGGCTGTGGATCCGTTGTGGCCGATGGAACCAGGCTATGAATATAACGCATGATCTCGACTTGTGGGAGGACATTCGAACACGCTACGCTGCCCATAGTCCGAAGTGCTATAAGGTAACTAAGCCGAAGAAATCGGGTGCGATTATTGAGGACACGGACTCCAAGCTCGGTGAATTGCTCAAATATATTGATAGCCACGGAGAAACATCTGATGCGTCATTCTTTTCTACGTGCGCTAACAAAGTCCGGGTCGCCGCGGAAGTGTTATGCAAAGGCATCATTGTCAAGGCGACGAGCGGGACGCCAAATCCGGTCACCCTCTTCGAATTGAACAGGAAGCTTCTTCCTGACTTGCTCCCCAAGGCAAAGCCGTACCTGGTCGACGGGAAGGACGGGCCTGTCCTAGAGTCGATCGCAAGGAAGACCAATCCCGGCAGCCATGATGATGTACGGAATACTCGGCGGTGTCCCGAATCTAGTTGAAACTTTGTACTGAGCCCCCTTCCGGAGGGTAAACCCCCGGTTGTACTCACCAAAAGTCAATTGCAGCATCCAATATAGCTCCCATGCCCAATTGATCGGCTGTCCCCATTGATCCCACAGCCCAGACACACTTTCGGATTTGGAACCCGGCAAGATCGATTCTATCCATCAAGCCCTTGCATTTGAATGCAAACACTCCGGCTGGGCCAGGAGGAGGGTTCTAATCGCGTCTAACAGGGCCCACCACTGTTACCGCAGATGTTTGGTGACTCTGTCTTCGTGCGATCACCTTCTTCGCGCTCCGAGCACTCTTGGCAGCCGCCACGGGCCTCTGACTCACCCGTAGAGCATGGTCGGCGTTCTGCGACCCGGCCTCTCCAGAGATTCCCACCTCCCTCCTCCCACAGGCACAACTTTCAGTGATATACTATATTTCAGCACGTGCTGAAAATGATTCAAATGCATCCTCCTCCAGCAAATCCAGAGCGGCAAAAGCGGGACATTATCCGAAAGATCCTGTCCCGCATGCCCAATGCAGGCGTCGAGATCGTCGAGTCTCACAATCGCGAGTGGGACTTCGAGGCGCGCGTCAACACAGGCGCAGGCGAACGAACGCTCGTGTGCCAAGCCAAATCTCGAGCCTGGCCCAACGAACTTCACGCGATCGCCTACCGCATGCATCGAGCAATCGAACAGCTTGGGAACGGCCGGCTCATTCCTGTGCTCGTCGCACCCTACGTGTCCCCCCAGGCAGCCGAGTCCTGCCGTGAACTCGGATTGTCCTGGGCGGACCTCGCGGGGAACTGCGAGCTGCACATCGACGAGGCCTTCATTCACGTGCAAGGACTGCCAAATCCCTTCCGGAAAGGTCGCGGCACCGCGTCGCTCTATAGTCCGAAGTCTTCAAGGGTCGTGCACGCGTTGCTTATCGACCCCAAACGACCCTGGACCACGGAGGACCTGGCAATGGCGTCGGGAGTCAGCCTGGGGCAGGTTGCGAGCGTGAAGAAACTCCTTGCAACGAACCGTTGGATCCGTGCAAGCTACGGTCACACCGTCCTGACCGAGCCAAGAAAGCTCCTGGCGGACTGGTCGAACCACTACAAGCCCAAGCGGAGCACCGTCCACCTGTTCACGCTCGACGCTCCGGCTGTCCTTGAGGAGCGGATCGCATCCACGGTCCCCGACTACGCCTTTACGGAGTTTTCCGCAGCCGACCGGTACGCCCCTTACACCCGCTATCAGAGAGTGGCGTTCTATGTCCCCGGTTGGGACGAGCAGCTCTCGAACGCACTTGATCTGAAGAGCGGGGACGGGGCCTCAAACGTCACGGTCTACGTGACCGGTGCACCGATCCCGCACGTGGAGGAAGCCGCTCATGCGCGTTGCGTCTCGCCGGTGCTTGTCTACCTCGACCTCCTGCAACTGCCGGGCCGTGGCCAAGATGCGGCCGAGCACCTGTTGGCATCAGCCATCGAGCCGAGGTGGAGATGAGGGACGATGTTTCCTCGGGTTCGGTCAAGGCTGCGAGGATCGCCCTGGCTGAGATTGCGGAGATTCTTGAGACCTACCCCGGCGCCGTTGTCGCCGGTGGCTTTGTCCCGTATCTTCTGATCCCACAGCACGTCGAGCCTCACGAGGGGACCGTCGACATCGATTTGGTGTTGGCCTTCGATCAGCCAGGTGGGGACGATGTGTTCACCCTTCACGAGATTCTGGAGCGGCGCTTGTTCCAACAGGATCCAGGGAAACCGTTTCGTTACACCAAAGGGATCGATCTCGACGGCGAAATCTATCCCGTCATGGTTGAGCTTCTTGGGGGAGGGAATCCACCACCTGGAGGCCTGCGCCGCATCGGCACCGAAGACGTTCATTTGAGCATCATCAGCGGGATGGAGGTTGCACTCGAGGGTCCCCTCGTCGTCTCGATTCCAGACACCCCGAATCGGACGATCAGCGTGGCGTCCATCCCTTCCTTTCTGTCGATGAAGGCCTTTGCCCTCGAGCGGCGCGAGGAGCGCAAGAAGCCGAAGGACGCCTACGACATCGTGTACTGTCTTCGAAACTACGACGGAGGCGTCGGGGCGATCGCCCAGGTATTCCGCGAGAAACTGCCTCACGCGATCATCGCCTCTGCCGTCGAGTCGCTGGGTGTTTCGTTCGGTTCGACGGATGCCGTCGGCCCCGTCGCCTACGCCCCGCGGGGCCAATGACGACGAGAACGGAGCTCTCATGAGACGAGAAGCCTTCGAGCGGGTCCAACGGCTGCTCGCCCTTCTTGCAGAGGGTCGCGGCCCATGAGCGAATTGGCGGAGCTTTCATCGCGCTCATCTGGGAGCGCATGTCTCCTACTCGTCCCAATCGCGGTGCTCGGTGTTCATCTCGTCCACCCACTCGGCTTCTTCCCATACCATCCCTTTCCTGCCTGGGACCTTGCGGATCGGACCCGCACGGTAGATCGGGCATGACTTGGGGCCGTAGCAGAACGTCTCCCGCCGATGCTGCAGCCGTTTGGGGTTCCACTGGTCCACGGTGATCTCCACCGGCATGTCGCAGCCCCAGAGGCATCCGCGGCATTTGGCGCGGTAGGTCTTCGTGTCCAACCGCCTCGGGCCGCGCGCGCGGTACACCTCCAGGGGTGGCGGGCACCCTTGCCACGGGGGTGGGCACGGCTCGCCGGTCGCCGGAGCGTGCACTCGGATGCCGCTGGCCTTGTAGTACTGCGCGGCCTCCATCGCCGGGTCCTCGACGGGCGAGGCGACGCCGGCGACCACCATGCCCGCCTCGAACCGGTGCTTCGCGTGGGCCGCGTTGCCGACTCCCACCGCGAACTCCCCCTCGAACTCCCCGATCGAGCCGGCCGGGCACCTCGTCGCGTTGGGTGGCGTAGGATGGTTGGTTGGCGGAAATCCATGATCTCGTGCGGTTGAAGGACCTGGAGGGGCTTGAACGGCTCCTCCGGACCCACCCGGATGCTCGCTCGCTCGTGAACGAGCAAGACAGCTGGGGCACGGCGCCGCTTTTCCACGCCCTCGACTGCGACGATCCCGATGCGCGTATCGTGAAGGCGCTTCTCGATGCCGGCGCAGATGTTGGGTACGCGCGGGTCTTCGATATTCCTGACGTAGCGGGATTCGTAGATGGCTTCGACGAGCTCCTCGGCGAGCATGGAATCGAGTTTCCCAAGTCCTTCTCCCTTCCAACAGGTCCCTTCACCGAGCCCGTTTTGCCGATGGCGCTTCGGACTGGAGATATGGCGATCGTTCGACTGTTCTCCGAGCACGGTGCCGATCTTCGATACACGCGCGAGGCTGGGTACAACGCCATTCTCGATGCCGTATATGTCCGTCGGGATGAAACGGACGTCGTCGAATACCTGCTGGAGCTCGGAGTCTCGCCGGACGTCCGGTCGAGCTTTGGCGAAACGCCGGTGGTCGTCGCGCTGCGCAATCAACGCTTTCGGTTGCTCGCACGACTCGTGGCGTTCGGCGCAGATCAGGCCCCGATTGCTTGGACCCCGCTGATCCGAGCCGCGGCCATCGGAACGTTGAGGGACGTTCAAGAGGAACTCGGAAAGGATGCCGATTTGAATGCGGTCGCGTCAACGGATCACACGGCGCTTCAGATTGCGTTGATGCGGGGCGACGAAGGGATCGTCGATGCTCTGTTGGCGGTGGGAGCCTCCCCCGCGAAGCAGGGGGACAGGGGACCCTCCTCGCTCGTTTGCGCGATCCTGGGCGGCTCGACGTCTCTCGTCCAGCGGATGCTGGATGCCGGTTGCCCCGTCGATGAACCGAATGAGATGGGTCAGTCGGCTCTGGCATGCGCGGCGGAGAGCGGGAACCACGATCTTGTTCGCCTCTTGGTCGAACGTGGAGCGGACCTATCCTCGGACGGTTGCGGAGACTCCATTCTCAGCCATGCCAAGGACAGCCAAACGGCACTCCTGTTGATTCGAGCTGGAGCCGAACTTACCAATCTTGACAAAGAAGCAATTCGGAGGCTCGTCGGCCTTCCGGAGGTCGAGCCGGCGTTTTTGGCGGGTGTCACCAAGGCCCAGTACATGGAGGCGCGACACCAGCGAGAGGGGCGGGCGAATCCGGAGGATCTGAGCCAGCCCTACCGTCTCGCGATGATCCGAGCCGGTTGCAACGCGTACGAGGCGCGGAGCCGTTTTGACGACCCTGCAAAGGTCGCGTGCGGGATCTCCTGGAACAGGCGCCCTCCGCAAGTGTGGTGCTTCGATCGGTTTGGCCGGTCGTTCACGCTGCTGCCGGATGGGCGGACCATTCTGATCGCGGGCGAACATGAGGATTACTACGATCCGGACTTCTGCATCTACAACGACGTCGTGGTTATCCACCCGGGAGGCGAGGTCCAAATCTTCGGATATCCGTACGAAGTCTTCGAACCGACAGACTCTCACACGGCGACCCTCGTGGGGGACTCCATCTGGATCGTGGGCGGCCTTGGCTACCCGGACCAGCGCAATGGTCGGATCCCCGTCTACCGCCTCGACACCATGGATTATTCGATCCATCGAGTGGAGACCAGCGGCGACGTCCCTCCGCGCGTCTACGGCCATCGGGCCGAGCTCGTCGAGAACGCCCTTGTCATTCGCGGAGGGCAGGCGATCGTGACTTCATCCAAGGGCGAGGAACACCGAGACCTCGAGGAGGTCTTTGCCCTGGATCTGGAGACCGGTCGCTGGCAACGTCGACCAGCGACTTCTTGAAGTTCGGAAAGAGGAGGCCCGGCGCCTACCTGTTACCCGCTGCGGCCATCTCGACGTACCGACAAAGCGCGTTCACGAGCCGCACCTGTTGCGGGCTGCGGCAATCGACCTCCAACAGGCTCGGGCAGGCCACAACGACCACCGCGCACTTCGCCCGCGAGGTGGCCACGTTCAGCCGGTTGAGGCTGTAGAGGAAGCCCAAGCCGCGCGGCGCGTCCTCTGGCGTCGAGGTGGTCATCGAATAGATCGCGACCGGAGCCTCTTGGCCCTGGAACTTGTCGACCGTTCCCACCCGTGCCCCGGGGATCGCGGTTCGAATGGCGCCGACTTGCGCGTTGTAGGGAGCGATGATGAGGATGTCTTGCAGGCCGATGCGATGCGTGCGGCCGCCCTTGTCGGTCCAGGTGCCTCCCGAGACGAGCCGGCGCACCAACCGGGCGATGCAGTCCACCTCCTCTTCCGATGACGATTGATTGCCGGTGTGGGGAACCGGCACGAAATGCGGGCCGGCGCCCGTGAACTCGCTGCAGTCGTCCAGCCTTTGGACAGCCAGCGTTGGCTCGGCCCCAAGGCGCGAATCGTAGAACGCCTCGGACGTGAACGCGGCGATCGAGGGGTGGAGCCGATGGGTCTTGGGGAGGAAGATGCCGCGGTCTTCTGGAATCGTGGCACGCTCTTCGAGCAGGTGGTCCAGGGGCGAGACGCCGACGCCGGGAGGGTGGGTGCCCTTTTGAGGTCGCTCGAGCTGCTGGGGGTCTCCGATGAGCAAGAGACTCTTGGCCGAGTGCCCGATCGCCAGGACATCCGGCAGAGCGAGTTGGCTGGTTTCGTCCACCACCAGCACGTCCACCGCTTCGGCGAACTCCTCGCGTGCCCAAAGGAACTTCGTTCCGCCAAGGACGTCGGCCTCGCCTTGGATCGCCGCCAGGGCCTGGTCGTTGCCCGAGCACACCTCGATCCCGGGGTCCTCCTCGTCGCCCTTGCGAGCCACCTTCACCGTTGTGCCCGAAGCGCGGCCGGCAGAGAGCACCTCGTTGAGCAGCTTTCGGATCACCGGGTGGCTGTTGGCCGTGACCCCCACCTTCTTGCCCTGGGAAACGAGATCGACGATGAGGCGCGCGCCCAGGTAGGTCTTGCCCGTGCCCGGAGGGCCTTGGATCGGCAACACCGTGTTGTCGAGTTGTCGGCAGACCGCCTTGGCCTCGGCGAGAAGATCTTCGATCCGGTCCGGGGAGAATTCGAACACTCCGTCCGTGAGGCGGGGGGGCCGGCGCAGGAGGAGCTCGCGAACGGCTTGGCATGGGCCTGGGCCCTCGATTCCGTGCTCGACGACCCACTGGGCGAGCCGCTCGAGGGCGTTCTCGAAGACCTTGGTATCGAAGAACGTGCGCAGTCCGTACACGCCGATCGGGTGAAGGTGCTTCGACTTCCCGGTCTTCTTGATGTCGATCGTGCGTTCGGCCGCGTCGAGGGATTCCAACTTTCCCATGCGTCGATCGTCAGGGTCGTAGAGGTCTTCGTCCCGCAGTTGGCACTCCTGGACAGGGAAGCGGTAGCGGTGGATGGGCGCCTTGGCCGTACCGCCCACCTCGCCCACGAACTCGAGGTCGGCCAGAGCGCATCGCTCGTCTGCGTACTCGTCGTAGCCCAGGTCCTTGAGGCGGTAGCGCTCCCAAAACTCGACCTTGCTTTCCCGCCAGTAGTAGTCGAGGCTGTGCGCGAGGAGCCATTTGGCCTGCTGCTCTGCCGTGCGCTCCTTCTCCTCGACGGGAGTGCCTTCCGTGAGAGCCTCGATCAAGGTCTGGACGCGCACCCTTCGCTCGTCGAGTTCTGGAGTTTCGACCTCCTCGACCACCGGGCGGGGGATCTCCTGTCCCTTCTCGATCTGACCCGCGCGGACCCTTTCGAGCCAATCGCGCAAGACGAGCGTCGAATCGCAGTCGTCGCGGTTGTAGCCCAGCACGGTTTCGCGCGTCGATGGGGCGACGGCCTCCAGTTCGCCCAGCTCGATGGCTCGTTCCAGATCCGCGCGGGCGAACCGCGCCTCCTCGAGGGGCACCTGGCGATCGAAGCCGAACACGGTCTCCAGGTCCTTGATCGAGTAGCGCTCGACGCCGGCGATCATGCTCTCGCGCACGACCCGGTGGAGATCGACGAAAAGGTGGCTGCGCAGCCAGTCGTCGATGGTGTCCTCGCACGTCGCGTACGCGCCCATGAGCCGCTTGAGGGCGGCGGGTTCGTACGGCGCGAAGTGGAAGATGTGCAGATCGGGGTGGCTGCGCCTGCGCCCCTCGACCAACGCCACGAGCCACTCGAACGCCGCCTTCTCCTCGGATTCCGTGAAGGCCCATCGCCCTTCGTAGGCGGGGTTCCCGTCGGCGTTCTTGAACGAAACGCCGAACAGGTACTTGAGGCCGCGCAATCCCGCGAAGGGATCGCCCTCGAGGTCCAGGAACACGTCGCCCGGGCTCGGTTCTGGCAGTCGAGCCAGCCCCAGCCCGGGCTCTTGGGTGCGGAGCTGGTAGAGCGGCGTGTCCAGGCCGCGGCTCTCCACCTGGATGCGCGCCTGCTCTCGAATGCGCTCATAGGAGGCGACGGCACCTCGCGCTGGCTTGAAGGGGATGGGAAGCGGGAGCCCCGCCAAGGCGGTTACGGTGGCGACGTTGCGTTCGGTGAGTTCGCGTCGTTGCGCTCGGCTGATGCCGGCCACGAGGGACAGGTGGTCGTCGCGGCGCCACACTCGGTCGCACTCGGACCACCAGCGGCAGATCTCGCAGTGCGCGACCGGCTCGGGCTGGGTCTCCTCGGCCGGCTCGGAGGCGACCGCCGCGAGCAGGGAGTTCTTGGTCTGCCGGTAGTAGGCCATAGCATCGCTCGTGCGGTACCAGACGGGCTCCATCGACAGGGGCGTGACGACGCCCGTTCGTTTGGGCAAGAGCCCTTGGATCGCGCCCACCAGCTCGGAGTAAACGCAGAGCTGGAGGATCGTCTCGGCGCGCGTCTCGCGGGCGAGTTTCGTGTCGATGACCTCGTACGACCAGTCGCCCAGCTCGCTGGGCGTGTCGGTCCGCAGCAGGATGTCCGCGCGCCCGTGCCAGGGGTGGGTGGCGAGGCTGGCCTGCACGATCACGGCGACGCCCGAGCGCATGAGCTCGACGGTGCGCTCGACCGCCGTTTTCGAGTCCAGGTCGGGGCTGAGTCTCACATGCTCCGCGCCCAAGGTGTCGCGAAGGTGCCGAAGATACGCCTCTTCGTGTTGGAACCCCCGCTGTTGCAGCGCCTCGAGGTTGGCGTCTCGCCACATGGGCGCTCTGATTTCCCCGCGGGCCGCCTTGAGATTGAGCTGCGTGAGATGCCGGCAGCCCAGATGGTTCGCGAGATCCGAGGCGGAGAACCGAAGGCCATCGGGACTCTGCTGCATGGGACGATGTTACCGGGTGAGTGTGGATGTCGCCGGCGGGAGGGGGGGAGCGTTCCTCGCCGCGGGGCGGCCATCATTGCGCGGGACCATACTGAAGGAGGCTCCCGCGCGGGGGGCACGGGAGAACCGGAAGTGTCTCAGGTCTACGTCGTCGGATCGAATGGAGCGACCTCATCCATGGCGCGAGTGCGTTGCGCCAACGAGGACCTGGAGCTCCAGCAGCTCCTTGAACAGAACCTTGACCTCTTGCCCGGCGACCAAATCAGTCCCGAGGATCCGCGGAGGTGGCTCTGCATCCAGCGGGAAATGCCGGTGCCCGACCCGTCGGGAGGCGGCGATCGGTGGAGTGTCGACTTCCTCCTTGTCGACCAAGATGCCGTGCCGACGTTCGTGGAGTGCAAGCGGTATGCGGACACGCGATCCAGGCGCGAGGTGGTCGGCCAGATGATCGAGTACGCGGCGAACGGACATCATTATTGGTCCGCCGGACTTCTCCAATCGCTTGCCGAGAAGACGGCCGCCACGTCGACGCTCGCGGATGCTGTGTCGAAGCTGTCGCCTTCCGATCGCGAGGAGCCGGACGCGTTCTTCGAGCGGGTGGAGCAAAACCTGCGGAGCGGCCGGCTGCGGCTCGTGTTCTTCATGGAGGAGACGCCCTACGAGCTTCGCAGCGCCGTGGAGTTTCTAAACGGGCAGATGGAGCTCACCGAGGTGCTCCTCGTGGAGGCCCAGCAGTTCACGGACGGCACCGTCCGGGTCGTGGTGCCACGCCTCTTCGGATACACCGAGCAAGCGAGAATGGTGAAGCGCTCGGTGAGCGTCGGAGCGTCCGGACCTCGGCGGCGATGGGACGAAGAAGCCTATTTCGACCATGCAAGGGCTCAGCTGCCCGAAGAGCATTTGAGAGCCTTGCGTGAGTTCTACGACGGGGTGGTCAACCTCGGGTTCGAGATCGGGTGGGGAAGCGGGAAAGACAACGGCTCGATCAACGTCAAGGACCCGACTCTTGCCCAAAAGTCGCTCCTCACGGTGTACTCGAACGGCCTCCTTGAGACCCACATGGGCTGGTTGGATCTGAGCGAAGGCGAACGTCTCGTGGGCGCGCGCCTACAACAGGCGCTTGAACCAATCTTAGGCGAGCGAGTCACCAACAGTTCGCTCAAGCACATCCAGTTTCCAATCAACGAGTGGTCGTCAAAGGTCGGCAAGCTCCTTGCGGCATTAGGCCAGGTGCGGGGAGCTGCTGCAGGACCTGGGCCGTAAGCGATCGTTCCTTACTCGCATGTTTCTGTTCGTTGCAGAGATTGGCAAAGTTCTACGGAACAGCGCTGGGCGACCGGTATCACGGACTCCTCAAGAACGGGAGCAAGCTCGAAGTCGACGCGCAGATGGCGGCGCGCGAGTCCACCCGGGGGACAGAACTCTGCGACCGCCGCGGAGATGTCGCCTGGAACCTCTTGCTTTACATCCGCGTCTATTATTGACAAGGATGGAATAACAGTCCTGCAACGAGGGCAAGAACAGCCCGCAATGTAAAGGCGCGATATGGCACTCACTCAAGAACAGCTAGGTCAACGGTTGCAGGACGCTCGGAAGAGCGTCGCCCTCACTCAGCAAGAAGTCGCTGACGGCCTTGGGTTGTCCCGTGAGTCGATCGCCCAGATCGAGGCGGGCTCTCGCAGCGTGAATTCGCTGGAGATCGTCCGGCTCGCCAGGCTCTATGGCCGTTCGCTCTCCTCCATCCTCCTCGAAGAAGACGCGCAGGAAGAGGAGCCCCTCACCGCTTTGTTCCGAATGCAGGACGCCCTCGCCGAGTCCCCCGGGCTGCGGGGCAAACTCGTCGAGTTCTCGAACATCTTCCAAGAAGCCCGCACCATCGAGCGGCTGGTCGGCGACGAGCCGAGGCAGCTTCCGCCCGACTATGGCATCCGGGATCCCCGCAACAACTTCGAGGCATACGAGCAGGGGCAAGAGTTAGCCAAGCAGGAGCGACAGCGGCTTGGTCTCGGTTATGGCCCGATTCCCGACGTCGCCGAAGTGATCTCGATGCAAGGCATCTGGGCCGTGTCGGCGAAAATGCCGGACATCGTCTCAGGGATCTGCCTCTTCCACTCGGCCATCGGGGCCGCGGTCATCGTGAACCAGACCCACAGCCGGAGCAGGCGAAGGTTCTCCTATGCCCACGAATACGCCCACGTCCTGGCCGACCGCAAGACCCGAGTCGCGTCGGTCAGCAGCTCAAGCAACTCCAAGGAGTTGATCGAGCGACGGGCCAACAGCTTCGCAAGCGAGTTCCTCATGCCTTCGCGCGGAGTCATCGACCTGCTTGACCGCATCGACAAGGGCGGGCCGAGCCGCGAGACCATGTGGCTCTTCGACCCGGCCACCGAACTCGGTGAGGCGATTGAAAAGCGGAACGCGCCCGGCTCTCAAGAGATCGCCTTTCACGACGTCGCTTTCGTCGCCGACTGGTTCCAGGTCAGCTACGAAGCCGCCGCCTATCGGCTCAGCGACCTCGGCAAAGTCAACCGGGACAAGCTCCAGGTTCTCCTCGCCCAAAAGGAAGAAGGCCGACCCCTCATCGAAGACCGTGGGGAAGAGCAGCCGTTCCTCAACACTTATGTCCGCTGGCTCGCCCGAGAGGCTTACCGGAGGGAAGCGATCTCAGGTGGACGTTTCCGAGATTTTGTCGCCCTCGCCGGACTCGACCCCGACGACGAGTTTCAACGGGTGAGGGAGCACTTCGACGACTAAATGGAGGAGTCGGTTCTCATCGCGGACGCATCGACGCTCCTCAATTTCTTGAGGGTGCGTCGTTTCGACTTGATGCAGGGGCTCGGCTACCGGATCCGGATAGTAGACGCCGTCTTCGAGGAGATTCAGTCCGAACGGGAGCACCTCGAAGAACTGGTCAATGACGGCCATATCAGGACGCTGACCTTGGAAGGGAAGGCGATCACGGGCACCGTGGCCACACTCCTCGGCCTGGGCCTCGGAAGTGGCGAATCGTTCTCGTTCGCCGCGGCCATCGAGTTCGAAGGAGCCGTCGCCATCGACGACCGAAGGGCGGTGAATCGAGTCAAATCGGTGAGCCCGAACCTTAAGATCCTGACCACTCCGGACATCGTCGTGGCCGGGATCCACTCCCAAATCATCAGCTTGGAGGAAGCCGACCTTTTGAAGGCCGACTGGGCTGAGAACCACCGATTTCGCCTTAAGCTTGTGACGTTTGCCGACGTGTTGGAGGGGCGTCGATGACGGAAGCCCGGACGCGTCGGTCACGGATGAGAGGCCCTAAGGCAGCGCCTCGCGAACCTGTTCCACGCACGCGCCGAGGTCCTCCTTCAGCTCGCACTCCCAGAACGTGAGCACGCGCCACCCCCGTGCCTCAAGTTCGAGAACGACCTGCGCGTGGCGAGCGACGTTGGTCTCGACCTTGGCCTGCCAGTAGGCCGTGTTGGTCTTCGGCAGGCGGTAGCGTCCGCACCGCTCGCACCGGTGCCAAAAGCACCCGTGGACGAACACCGCCACCCGCGCCTTGCCGAACGCGAGGTCCGGCTTTCCGGGCAGACGGGCTACGTTCTTGCGGTAGCCGCGCGCGCCCGCCGCCCACAGGGCCCGGCGCAGCCGCACCTCGGTGGACGTGTCTTTGCCGCGGTTCGCCTGCATCGATTTGCGGGTGGACTCGGCGACGACGAGCGTTTCGCGCATCTCCGCGAACGAGTAGCGGGCCGAGGGCGGGCGTTTGCGTGCCACGGTTGGATTCAGGATGGCAGATGGCCGCGGCCCCCTTGCCAGGACCGGCGCGGCGTGCGATAATGAGGGTGCATCAAGAGCGAACCGCCAGTGGGTTCCGGCAACCGGGTGAGAGACGCCACGGTGCCTCGAGGCTTCGGCCTCAAATGCGCGGGGAAACCCGAACGAAGGTCTCTGGAGCGTGATGCCCACGTCCCCTCTTGAAGGCGGACGTGGGCATTGTCGTTTCCACTCTTGGTGCGGATGTCCGAATGAGGTGAACCGCATGAAGAAGCAACGACGATCCCAGGCGCGGGACGAGATCCTGCACATCCGCATCGACTCCGAACTCAAGGAGGCGTTCTTCGAGCTGGCGGCGCGAAGGGGCCGTTTCGCGTCCGAGGTCCTGATCGAACTCATCGAAAGGGCTCTGGCCGAGGACGCGCGATTGTGTACACAACTTTCGCGCCCCGCCTGAGCTACATTCAAACAGCATCAAGAGCGAACCCCTTGGGGTTCCGGCAACCGGGCGGGAGACGCCACGGTGCCTAGAGGCGAGAGCCTCGATGTGCGGGGAAACCCGAACGAAGTCTCCGGAGCGGGAGGATCCCGTTCCCCCTCTTGATGCGGACGACCGAACGAGGTGAACCGCATTGAAGACCGTCGCCAGAACGACAAACGACCAACGACAAACGACAAACGACGCCCTCAAGGGCCTCGGGGTCTTCGGTTTCGCCGAGGCCGAGCTTCCCATCCTCGCGGCGCTGGTCACGGAAGACCCCCTGTTGCTCATCGGAAACTCGGGCACGGGGAAGACGTACCTGCTGAACTCGATCAGCGAAGCCCTGGGTCTCGAGCACCGGCACTACAACGCGTCGCTCGTGTCGTTCGACGACCTGGTGGGCTTCCCGTACCCGGACGACGAGAAGGCGAGCGTCCGGTTCCTCGAAACTCCCGCCACCGTGTGGGGCGCGGAGTCGGTGCTCATCGACGAGATCTCGCGCTGCCGACCCGAGCACCAGAACCGGTTGTTCTCGCTGATCCACGAACGCAGGGTGCAGGGCATCGCGCTGCCTCGGCTGCGGTTCCGGTGGGCCGCCATGAACCCCTGCACCACCGACCACGCGATGGAGTACGCGGGCAGCGAGCCGCTCGACCAAGCGCTGGCCGACCGTTTCGCGCTGGTCGTGAACGTCGTGGATTGGGACGACCTCGAGGATGCGGACCGATTGGCCGTGGCGAACCCCTCGGGCGAGGGGGCGGTGTCCGACGACGGGGGCGCGCTGGCAAGACGCCTTGCCCAGTTACACGCGGCGTTCGTCGAGCGCGTCGAGCGGTGCCCAGAGCCGATCGTCGCGTACGCCTGCGCGGCCGCGACGGCCTTGAACGACGCCGGAATCCGCATCTCGCCGCGCCGCGTGCGCCTGCTTGCGCGCTCCTTGCTCGCGGGGACGCTGGTGGCGGGCAAAGGGATCGACGAGACCGTGTTCCGCGCAATCCTGCGCGCGTCGATCCCCCACCGCGCTTGGGGCGCCGAGCCGTCTGCCGAGCACGTGTTGGCCGCGCACAGGCTTGCGTGGGACTCTGCGTGCCTCAAGGGAACGAGGAGGTGGATCCACGAGTTCCACCTCGAGAAGCGGCTGCCCAAGAAGGTCGCGCGGCTCCTCGGCGCGGCGCCGGACGCCGACTCGGGCACGCTGGCCCTCTGCCAGTGTCTGGCAACCGAGCGTCCGGCGCGCGCGGCCGTGCTGGCGTTCGCGCTGTTCCCCGCGGCGGTGCAGGGGAAGTTGCCGATCGGGGCCGAGGCGGTCAACGATCTCGGGAAGCTCGCCCAGCCGTTGCTGCAGGTGAACGCGGATATCTCGTGGCAGGAGAGGCTTTCCGAGAGCGGCACCCAACACCCCGAGTTCGCCCGGCTCGCCCCCCTGCTGGCCAAACTCGGCGGCGCGCGGCAAAGGCGTGCCAGGCAACTGTTCTACTGGGCGATCGCCAACGGCGTGGCCCTCGAAGATCCGGAAGGCCTCGAGCGCGATCTGGAGGCGTGCGTGGCGCTCGTGGGGAGATGCTTGAAGTGAACGGCCCATACCCTCTGGGAACACTCCCCGCCTGCGTCCCACAAACCACAAACCACAAACCACAAACCGTGGAATGCAACACCGGCGGCCCGCGGAGCCGCACCCGCACCGAGCACCTGCACGCCACGGTGTTGGGCCGGGGCGGCGGACTGCGGTGCCCCAAGTTGCGGCACGTCGGATTGAAGTTCGAGAAGGGCCACGATCCCGTCGAGCGGATGGAGGCGCTTCTCGAGCGGCTCGGATACAGGTCGGCGCTGCAGGCGCGCGAGGCCCTGGCCGACCGGCTTCCCGACGAGGTGTTCCTCGCCATGCCCGGCCGGCTTCGGCCCACGCTGGCCGTGAATCTGCGCCAGCCCCGTGCGGTGTTGACGGACGTGCTGGTCGAGGGCTTGGTGCTTGGCTTGTGCAGCGCCAACCTGTACGATCCCGGCCGCCCCGTTCTCTGGACGCGGGCCAGCCTGACGCGTAGGCTCGATCTGTTTTCCGTTGGGGGTTTCTATGAAGCTGACTGAATCCCGGTTCCGCGCGCTCGTCGCCGAACTGTTGGACGAGAATCCCGTGGCGATCCGCCCGGTGCTCAAGATCTTGCGCATCCGGTTCACGGAAGAGGTGCCGACGCTCGCGGTGACTCTTGAAGAGCGCCCGAGACTGCTCGTGAACCTCGGGTTCCTCGCCTCGAACTGCGCCAGCGACGAGCACGTGAAGGCGTGCGTCGTGCACGAGTTTCTGCATGTGGTGCTTGGCCATACCGAGCGTTTCCGCCACATGGACACCGGGCAGAACGTCGCGTTGGACGCCGTGATCAACGCCATCATCCATCGGACCATGGGTGTTCGGTACAGCGGCTTCTTCCTCAAGTTCTATGGGAAGGAGAAGGGCGTGTTTCGGATGCTTCGTCCCGCGAACTCGGCCGAGAGGCGGGGGCGGCGCCGGGAGCCGAGCCGTTTCGAGCAAGTGTGGGACGGCGTCTACGAGGGCCGTTTGGTGGCGGACGACATTCTGGGATTGGCGTGCAGGTTCCCCAATGGTGTCCGCACCCCTCTCTTGATCGGGAACCACGATGCGGCGGGGGGATCGCTGCCCAAAGCACTGGAGGACGCGGTCGGCGAGTCGATGCGCTCGATGAACGGGGACGGCATCTGGCGCTCCCCCAAGGACCGCGGGGTGGGCGCGTCGGCGTACGAGGCCGTGGTCGCGGCGCCGAACCCCGCGAAGGAGTTGTGGCGGCGCCGGACGTTCGAGGCGTTGCGGGAGTGCGTGGTGCCCGACCGCCGCGCGCCGATCCGCGAGGTCGTCGAGAGCGAGTACCGCGTGCCGGTGCTGAGCGCGCGCGACCGCCGCGCGTTTCTTCGCACCTTGTGGTCGCCGATCATGCCCGATGCGGGATGGTGCTCGACCGAGCATCGACCCACCGGTTACGCGAACGTGTACCTCGACGTGTCGGGTTCGATGAACGCGGAGATGCCGGACATCATCGCGCTGCTTGCGAGTCTGAGGAGGGCGATCCGCATGCCGTTTTGGGCGTTCAGCGACGAGGTCGAGCCCGCGACGATCAGGGACGGCGCGCTGGTGACGCGCACGACGGGCGGCACGAGCATGCGGTGCGTGCTCGAGCACTTGGCGCACACGCGGCCGCCGGCGGCCGTGGTGGTGACCGACGGCTACATCGAGGAGGTGGACCCCCGTGCGGTGCGCGCGTTGGGTTCGATGCGGCTCCGGGCGATCGTGACGCGGGACGGCAATCCCGGGTTGCTCGAGCGCGCGGGCATTCCCACGACCCAGTTGGAGGAGTTGCCGAGATGATCCGATTCAGCGAGATGGTGTTGCCCGGGCACCCAGACAAGTTGTGCGACCAGATCGCGGACGCCGTGCTCGCCGAGGCGTACCGCGCGGACCCTCAGGCGTACGGCCAGATCGAGGTCGCAGCCTGGTGCGACGAGTTCTTCCTCACCGGCGGGATCGCGACCCGCAAGCCGCTGGCTGTGCCGTTGGAGGAGATCGTCCGGCGCGTGGGCCGGGAGGTGGGTTACACCGGGTCGAACGCGATCCAGGCGGATCGGTGGGTCGTGCGGGACGCGGTGTGCCGGGACGTGCGGGACCCGAGGGAGTGGACCGAGCACGTGAACGACCAGTGCCTAGTGGTCGGCTACGCGTTCGGCGATGCAAGGACGAGGTTCCTCCCGCCCGAGCACTATCTGGCGCACGTGTTCCGAGAGGCTCTGACGGCCGCGTGCCGGGAACCCCTCGCCCCTCCAGGGGTGAGGGCCAGGGGTGAGGGGTCCCTCCCGGGCAAGGGTGAGGGCCTCCAAGGCCAAGGCCCCGACGGCAAGCTCCTCGTCCGCATGCGCGAGGAGGGCGAGCGCTGGACCCTCGAGCACGTGCTGGTGACGTTGCAGCAGCTGGAGTCGACCCCGTTCATGGACGTCTGCGCCGGGGTGGCAGAGTGCCTGAGCTTGGCCTACGAGGGGGTCCGCCGCGCCGACCCCCGCTGGCTCCGCCCCTGGGCGGAGGTCGACCTGCTCGTCAATCCCAACGGCCCTTTGATCAACGGTGGTCCGGACGGCGACAACGGCCAGACGGGTCGAAAGCTTGCGATGGATTTCTACGGCCCCCGCGTCCCGCAGGGCGGAGGGGCGTTGAGCGGCAAGGACCTCACCCACATCGACCGTGCCGGATCGTATGCTGCACGCCGCGCCGCGGTGCAGGCGGTGTCCACCGGGGCTTCCGAGTGTCTGGTGAAGGTGGCCTACGCCCCGAACGTCGATGCGCCGCTCGACGTGGTGTGGGAGATGCGCGGGTCAGGGTCGCGCACGGTGAGGGAGGCGTTCGCCCACTCGTCGATTCGGCGGGAGGCGGCGGAGTGGGGCGCCTGCGTGGAGCGGGGGGTAGGGGATCACTTCTGGTCCGAGGCGCCGTGGAACGAGGCCCCGATGTGGGACGAGGCGGCGGGCAAGCTAGACGAAGGCGGGCTAAAGGCGGATTTGGGATATTGCCCGCGACGGTAGCCCTTGTGCCTACAAGAACCACGGGTTCATTCGATCGTGTCGAAAGGAGGGTTGTTTCTTGAATCGTAGATCTCGGTTATCCGAGCGATCAAGGCTTCTAATGTCAGGACCTCTTCACCCTCGGGAGCACGGGCTCGCGGCGGAGCCTTGCCCACGTCGAAGAAGTCGCACAAACAGGTCTCGGAGTCATAGAGTCCGATGAAAAACCCTTCAAAAAGCTGTGGATCGTCGGACGGACCCCGTCTTTGAGTTCGATCGCGGAAGATACCGACCGCCCGCGCGAAGGACGACATCGTGGATTTGGAAGCCGCGTCGAGCGCAGACTCTGCGGGCAGGAAGAAGACCCCGACCAGCACGGCGTAAGGTTGCCGTGTGTGGTAGTCGGATGCTTCGGCCCGCAGTTCGCCGTCGATCCGACGGAAATTCTTCCCGAACTTGCCCCCCGTATCTGGGAAGTTCATCGTCTTGATCGATACGCCGAGGCCGAGACCGAGCTCCACAGTCGAGTAGTTCACATCGAGTTTCTTGAAACCCTTAGAGGTGCGTGCCTTCGACTCTTGTCCAGATCCATCCGGTGAGGGCACGATGCCAGCAAACGAGGGTCGCAGTCTGTTCGCGATCAGCTGGGCGCAAGATCGAGACAATCGCTCTGCGTAGTTCTTCTTGTCCTCGCGCGAAGAGCGAGTGGAGGGGCGCGGCGCCGCAGCAGCGAGCGCGTCCTTGAACTCAAAAAGGTCTTGCGGGCGCATCAAGTGCCAGACTACTCGACCATGACCCCTGCCGCTACGACACAGCAAGAGAGTAACGGCTCTCAATGTACTGCCTCAAAGAAGGCAAGAACACCGGGTGGAATCGAAGCGATGAGCGCTCGGCTCGTTCCAAGAACCCCTTCACCGCTCGTTCGGACAGAGGTTGCAGGTCGTCTTCTAGGAAGTCGGTGATAGGTTTGAACGCCGCAGTGCGAGGAAACACCGAAAGGTCGACAGCAAATCGTTGCCCACCGGAACCACAAGCCGCCCGCGGCCAGGGATCTCCTTTCGGCAGCGGTCGCTGCGTTCCGAGTGGGGGTCCTGGACACTGGAGTCTCTCGCCAATCCAGTTTGCGACAGGCACACTGACCGCGTTCCCGACCATTCGCCATCGCGACCGACTCTGACGTGGAGTAAGACAATCAACATCGGTCCAATCGGCCGGAAAGCCCTGGAGCCGTTCGACGTCCCGGATTCCGGGTGTCCCCACGAAGTCGCGCGATGGGAGCCAGATTGCGGGCGGGGAGGGAATCCCCAGTCCGGATCCGCCCTTAAGCGTGGGAACAGAATCCTCGGCCCAACCCAGCCCACGCAGACCCTCGGTCCAGAAGAACCCGTATGCCTTTGGGCACCTGAATGCCAGATCCTCGCTGGCCTCGTCGGCAAAGAGCACGGTTCTTGGATCTTCGGTTCGCGAGGCAAGGAGAAACACGCGCTGTCGTCGCTGTGGAAGGCCGAAGGACCTCGAGTCGACAACACGATAGGCCCAAGAGAATCCTAAACCCTCCAACGTCCCCACAAGTACGTTCATGGCCTCTCCCTTGCGCAAGCTCAGCATGAAGGGGACGTTCTCAAGGAGCAGGAACCGGGGACAGGTGGATCTTCGCTCGACAAGTCGAAGAACCTCGTAGACCAGCGAAGAGCGTAGACCGCTCATTCCCATTGTGAGGCCCGCTTGGCTCAAATCCTGGCAAGGAAACCCTGCGGCGAGAACGTCGACCTTGGGAATCGACCGAAGATCCCGTACGTCCGCGACCAACTTCACTTCCGGAAATCGCTTAGAAAGAACCGCTTGACACGCGGTGTCGTTCTCGCAGAGCAGCTCCGATACGAAACCCGACTGGGACAAACCAAGCTCGATTCCTCCGATTCCGGCGAACAGGCCGATGGCTCGGGGAGGCTCCGAGTGCTTTGCTTCGCCGGAGTCCGTCCCCTTCTTCATCGTCATGCTGCAGCCTTCCCGTCCCGTCTTCGATACCAGTTCACGTTAGACTCAGAGTATCACAGTATGTTTCGTTGTGTCTACCCATGAGCGTGGCCCCAACATTGCTTAGGCCTCTTAGGATGGACGAGAGCGAGACCCTCCGGGAATCCCCTGTTTTTCCCCAGCGGCAGCGCGGTGTCTGGTTCGCCCTGACAGCCCGCGAGTTGACTCGATGCACACTAAGTTCACCAGATGGTAGATCCGCTGGACGCTTCCTTCCAGATCCTCCCTCACCTCGCACTCTCAAAGCATCAACCGCAATCCCGCCTCTTCCTCAACGACGATCTCCGCTTTGTAGCGCACGACATTCGTCTCAACCATGGTCAGCCAGTACTCCGGGTTGGTCTCGCACTCGCGCCGCCCAAGCGCGCTGCGTTGTAGCCCTTGGGGGCGAGGTCCCCATCCCACCGTTGGCTCGCATCAACGGCCGCGTGGTCTCGGCCACCACGTGAGTTTCACGCTCCTCAGCGAAGGAGAGGATCGTGCCTAGCGGATTCTTGCCCGATACGATTGCTCTCTGATTGATTGGCCAAGGGAGGGACTTAGACGTCCTTGCAACTGACGGTTTGGGGAACTCCGCCCATGTATGCCACGGCACAGCAGACAGTTGAAAATGCCGTGCGTGCACGACGTGGTTGCCAATGGCAATCGGCCGCTTGACGGATCGAGATCCGCGCCCGGGTGGTTTGCGTAACGGGTATTCACGAAGCGTCAGGTGGCGAGGTGCTCGGACGTAACCGACCGTCCCGGCTCCGGAATCAAACTGCGAGTTCGAGGTTCGTGGCCTTAGCGTGATGCGAGTGTTCGGCCACCACTCGGTCCTGACGCGATCGGTCAACGCGTTTGTTTCGGCGGACCATGGCCGAAGAGGTAACCTCACCAACCTAGGCCATGGTCAAGTTGGACGAAGAGTTAGCCCATGCGCTCCGGTTTGGAGCGGAAGTTGCAGTTCCGCACAACGAGTCGAATACCTGCGAGTGGGTGATCCTCCCTCTACTTTGGGGGCTTGGTTACGAGCGCTTTGAAATCGCCTCGCGAACTCACGATGCCGTCGGCAAGGTTCCAGACTACACGGTTCTTCCAAATACTGGAATGACATGGTATCTGGAGGCAAAGGCCTGGCAGCAGGAACTGTCGAGTGCCCATGTCGATCAGGCGCTCAACTACGCGCACTCGAACGCAAGGCGCTGGGTCGTTCTGTCAAATGGGCGTGAGTGGCATCTCTATGATGACTCCATTTCCGGGTTCTCAGCCCAACGCCTGGTTGCTACTGCAAGTCTAAGTAATCGCGATCAGATCAGGCGGTTCCTTCAAGCGCTTTCAAAGGAATCACTGCAGGCCGGATCCATCGAGGCATTCGCGGCATCTCAGCGGCTACATCGGGTACTCCAAGACCAACTTGCGCGCCCGGATAGCGAGGTAGTCAAGGCTATTGTCTCCACTCTCCGAATGAAGCTTGGTATGCGCGGGGTTACCGGTGCTGATGTCTCATCAAGCCTTGCACTTGCCAGTCAGCCGTCCGACACGATGTTCAGTGGCAGCCGGTCTTGTTCGGGGCAGACTGTTCCTTCGACTGTTCGGGAGTCCCGCCCAACCCTGAAGATCGGCGCCAAGAGTCAGGACGATGCGACGTACCTGATTTCACCGGTCAAATCCGAAGACGGGAAGACTGCCGAGGCGATCATTCGATCCCTCCTTGACCGTGGCTGGTACGTTTTCGCAGACGCGACGAAGGGCAGAAAGCGGCTGAAACCCGGCGATTGGATTTGTTTCTATCAAGGCAAGAAGGGTGTTGTTGCCGAGTGTCAGGTGGCGTCGGCACCAGAGATTGGCGAGGTGCCAGGTGTTAAGGCTCCGCACAAGTATCGTTGGCGCTTCCGAGTCCAACATCCGAGATACTTCTTTGAGAGCCCTATCCCCATCGACGTAGCGCTAAGACGTAAGTTGGATGGGTTTGTTGATAAGGACCCCGAGAGTACGACGTGGTCTTGGTTCGTCCAGGGCACTTGCATAGTGTCCGCGCATGACTTTGCTTTGCTCACGGGCCGCAACGTGGAGTAGTCTCTCCGGCGAGGAACCTCGTTTCTTGATGATACGAAGGCCACCGCCAAACGGTGAGGAGAGTCATTTAAGGGGATGAGCTCCTGCTACCAAACTCATGCGCCTCATGAAGCCGGGTAGCACCTGTGACCTTTGACCGTAGAGTGGTAGCTATCGACCGGTGTTCGAGAGAGGGGTGCCTAACGCGGCTCCCTCAGCATCCCCAAAGCCCCCTCCTCCCCAATCACCCACAAGTAATCCCGCGCCCGGGTCACACCCACGTACGCCAACTCCCGCATCCTCTGCGAGACCACAAGCGTCCAGTCCAACTCCATCAGCACCACTACCGGGCTCTCCAGTCCCTTGAACTTCCTCACCGTGGACCAGCCGATGTCGCGTGGCTGCCGATTCTCGTACGGCACGAGCGAGCGCCCTGCCACCTTCGGCACACCCTGCAACTCCGTCGAAGCGGCACCTTTGGGGGTCAGGACCACGATGTCGGCGGGCTCGATGTGCTGTTCGCGCAGGAGGCGGTCGAGGACCTCCTCCAACTTCTGCAGCTGGTCTTCGAAACTCGAGGCTGGGATCCAGCGCGGCGACTCGCCTTCGGGGCCCAACGCGGTGGGCGAAGCCCCCTCGAAGAACCGCAGCGCGGTCTTGTGGATCTGCTGCGTGTTGCGGATGTTCTCGGTGAGCGCGACCTCGGCGAAAGGGCCTGGCGGGGAAGGTAGGACTCCGCGATCGGGACCGTACAGCAGCTGGTTCGAGTCGGTGAATACGCACACCGACCCACCCGGCGCGAGCAGCACGTCGACCAGCGCCCACCAGTCCGGCTCGAAGTCCTGCGCCTCGTCGACCACGATCGTGTCGAACCGGAGGTCGGGGTCCAGCGCGGCGGTCTCGAACGCCACGTCGGGCAGGGAATCGTAGTAGTCGGATGCCCGCTCGGCGACCAGTGGGTTGAGCCGGAGTCCCGCCGCGCGCGCGAACAGCTCGCACGCGTGGTGGAAGTTCGTGGCGGTCAGGTTTTCGAAGTCGGCCAGGTCCTCGTGCAGCAGGGAGCCCAGCATCTCGTTGAAGCACAGCACCAGGACCCGCTCGCCGGCCCCCGCCCGCTTCACGGCCAGCCTCTTGGCGAGGAACGTCTTGCCCGAGCCCGCGCATCCGTGGACCAACAGGCGCTTGTTGGACGCGACCATGTCGAGCACCCGCCCCTGGCTGGCGGTCAAGCGGTCGAACTCGCGCTGGTGCTCGGCGATGACGATCGCCGCGTCCCGCCGTCCTTCCAGCGCGAGGCCGTGCAACCGCTGGAGGGCCCCGATGATCTCCTTCAAGCCCGGCCCGCGAAGCTCCGCCCCCTGCCTGCAGAACGCGAAGGCGCGTTCGATGCGCGCGCCGATCTCCCGCAGCCCCTCCGCATCGAACACGATCTCGGGCGGTCCGTCGCCGGGGAGGTCGGCGGCTCGAACCGCGCAGTGGGGGAAGCACACCGCATGGAACACGCGCAGACTGCCGGACTGCGAGACCATCTTGCGGAGTTGGCGCTCCAGGCCGTAGCTCGTATCGCGGGCCTGCCGGAACGGGTCCTTGATCGTGCTGACGTGGCCCGAGCGACTGGTCGAGCTCCACTCCCGGGTGTCGGGGTCGTACGCGACGATGCCACCCTTGACCTCGACGACCATCACGCCCAGGTCCGGGTGGCACACCACGAAGTCCGCCTCGCGATCCTGCGCCGGGTCGCCGCGCCGAGTCGCATCCTTCCACGCGAGGGAGTGGAACACGGTGTACCGGTCTTCCAGCGAGTCGCGGAGGGCGTCGAACACCGCAGCCTCCGCCTGGAGGCCTTCGTTCTCCCGCACGTCGGCGGGGAGTTCGGCGGGTCGCATGGTTGGCATCACTTACCGTGTTCGAGACTCTCGCGGACTACCTCTTGGCCTCATGACTACTTTGGCCAGCTTTCACCGAGCGCGCGTCGGATCCGATCGCCGAGGTCCAGCACCAGATCGCCCAGTTCGATCTCGCCAGGCCAACTCTCGCGGCGCGCCTGTTCGTCAGCATCGACGCTATCGAGGGCCTCCTCAAGCAGAGCCCTCAGCTCCTCGACCGTCGGTTCTTCTTGAGACGGAGACATAGGACAAGGATACTCTGGTGGGAACTGCCAATCCTAACGCCGCGAGGGCCCGGGCGAACTGGTGTGTCGCGAAGACTACGGCGACGGATCGTAGATCATGTTGGTGGGCACCTGGCACACCTCGCACCATAGCGGCCGCCCGCCCTCACTCCTCTCGAAGGGCCACGGGTCGCTGTCGTAGACCATGTTCGTGGACACCGAGCTGGCCACATACGTCCAGCCGGTGATCGGCCCCCACTCCAGGCCCCGCACCTCTGGGATCACGCCTTCGAAATCCCTTAGGAAGGTCTCGGGATCTTTCTTGGCCCTATGGAACCACCACGAGACCGCCCCGTAGGGATCGTGATCGTCGCCTGGCAGTCTGTTCATCGATTGGGCCCTTTCGCCACGTGCCGGGAAATTCCTTCAGACCCGGATCGGCACGACGTCGATCGGGCTCGAGCGCTACTCGTTGAGAGTGACATGCCGTGTCAGTGCGACGAGCACCTGCGCTCCGTACTTCTCCTCGAGCAGGGGGATGCGCTGTCCGTCGCCCAGTTCCCCGAGGACGGTCTCGCCTCCACGGCACAGGCAGCGGACCTGGTGCTCCGTGCCGTCGGGCTCGATGATCAGCACGTCGGCTTGAGGGCCCTCGTTGGAGGGCACTTTGCGCATGAGCTCGGCTCGGAGGTGGTTCATGCGCTCATCCTCTTTCGTTTCCGAGTCCGGCCAGGGGCCAGACACGCCGCGGAGGCACTTTCCGCGGGGGCCGGGTCATCGCGGATTCGAGGCTTTCGCCTTTGTCCATGCGCTGACGGAGGACTTGGCGGGAGACGAGACAGCGTGGGTCCCGTTCCCAGGCGCACAGAGACTTCGATTCTCCGAATGCCTCGAAGTTGGGGCTGTCGACCGCAGATGCAACGGAGATCGCGTCCTCCAGCGCCCAATCTTTCCTCACCCGGGTCCGGAGGCGAGCGTAGGGCACCTGGCAGCGCGGGTCGGCAGCCCATTCGCGCAGGGTCTTCTTCTCGCCAAACGCCTCCAAGGCGTGTGCGCGCCCATCGGGCACCGCCCGCCACTTTCGCCCCCCGGCCCCCTTGGGAATCGGGGGCACCGAGAGCGCGCGCTCGACATCCCACCCGACACGGAGTCGCCGATAAAGCGTTTCGTAGGAGACCAGGCATCGCGGGTCCCTCGACCACGCTCCGAGCGACTTGGTCTCTCCAAAGGCGGTGTATTCACGCCCGCGGCGCTTCCAGATCGTCGACAGGGCGCGCTCCAAATCCCATCCGCTGTCGAGTCGCAGAATAAGCTGTTCATAGGAAATCAAGCATCGTGGATCCTTCGACCACGCTCGGACCGACTTCGTCTCTCCATAGGCGGTGCGTTCGCGCTTGGAGAGGCACGAGATTGTCGATAGGGCGCGCTCCATATCCCATCCGCTGCTGACTCGCTCATACAGCGTTGCGTAGCAAACCTGGCATCGAGGGTCCCTCGACCACGCTCCGATCGACTTGGTCTCTCCATACGCGGTGCACGCGTACTCGCGGAAGCCCGCGGGCCTCGAGATCGCCGCTTCAGGGTGCATTGTCTTGAACCTGGCGCGAAGCGTACAGGGGGAAACGGTGCACCGAGGATCCTCCGACCACTCGCGCACTGTGAGCGATATTCCAAATGCGGTCCACCTCTCTCCTTTGCGCGCGTGCGGCCCCGAAGGCTCGTAGGCAGGGCGCCTCAATGCCTCCTCGAGGGATTCGCCTCTGGCCAGCCGAGCACGAAGCGTTGCGCGAGTCACCTCGCAGCGAGGGTCGCGAGCCCACGCTGTGAGCGTCTTGTTCTCGCCGAGGGCGCTTCGAAGAGTCTTCCCTCCAGGCGGAGTCCCCAAGGCGCGCTCGGGCGTCCAGCCCCGTCGGATCCTGCTGTCCACCTCTTCAGCGCCGACGCGGCACCGCGGATCCGCCTTCCACTCGGAAAGCAACTTCTCCTCGCCAAAGGCTCGCACTTTCTTGGGAGTTCTGCTCATCGTCCTTCTGCTATCTCTGTCATGGTATCACGCGACTGGACGATGACGGTGCGCTCCGGCGTCTGGTCCCCAGCTCCTCCACCGATGCCCGCGACAGCAGCGCGGCCGTTTTCACGCCGGAGGCAACCTCGAGCTGGATCGCGGGTGATGCACCCTTGGCACTCTCTACAGGAGCCGGCGCCGCGTTGGCCAACGCCTCCGGCTGCCGTCCGTCAGGGTGAGGTAGAAGGCCATCCCAAACTTCTTTAGCTGGAGCTCACGGAAACGCGCCTCTACCGGAATTCAGCGAGCCACTTCTGGATGTGCGGATTGGAGGATCCGCGGCTGACGATCGCCACTTCAAGGTCCCGATTGCGAGCCCGTCCCAGCGCTCGGCCCAGGGCGGACAGGATCCAATCCAGATCGTTGCCGAACGCCCCGCCGCCCAGCAGGGTGAAGAACGCACGCTTCTGGCCCGACTCCGCCGAGTTGAGGATCGCCGCGCAAATCGCAGCCTCGTAAGACGCTTCCAAAACGAGCCGGGCAAAGGGCTCCCAATCTCGCGCGGAGTGTGCGCAATACGCAACCGGAAGCGCCGAGCAGAAGGCTTGGGTGACCGCGTGCGTCGAACCGCGCACCGTCACCTGCGTGTTCCAGTGAACGCCGATCCGCAACTTCTGCCGCAACGCGTCCCGCTCGTCCTCCGAAATGGATGCGAGGCGATCGGCGATCGCCTGCAACCCCTCCCTGGTGGCCAGGGCGTATCCGTTCCGCATGACCCACAACCCCTCGTCCTCGTTGCCGAGCGCACACCCGAGGTCCTCGAGGCAGTCGATCTGGTTCGATTCCGATTGCCCCTGGGCGCCCCTGACGGGAGCGAAGTAGTTCCGGTAGAGGGTGCCCGCGCCCGCCGCAATGGCGCAAGCCGGCCCTTGCGTGGGGTCGTTCTCGTAGATGCCCACGCCATCCTCAGGCGTCAAGCTGGGGCCGGCCATCTCAAGCAGGTTGAACTGAGAGGCCACCTGAAACAAGCAGTCGGCGTTGGCTGGATCGGCGTGGAGGTCGATCGCATCGGCCACCAGTTCGCGTACTTGGAGGCGCCCGCCGGAAGAGGGAAGGGCCCCGACTCGGTCGCGCAACTCCCCCAACGAGGGGGTCTCCAAACGTCCGCAACCGAAGGACCGTTGGGTGACCAGCGACGTGAGCCTCTCTCCCTCGAGAAGGACCTTCTCACGTACGTCCTTCGGCGAAGTCTCGGGGAATCCGACCAAAGTCTCGAACCAACTCATGCTCCCCATCTTGATACAAACGATTCTCTGGCTGGCCGCGGGTCGAGTACCGCACCGCGGTGGGGCCTGGGACGGCGTCAAAGGAACTCCTCCTGCCTGGCGGGAAAAAGGGCTTTGCGTGGACCCTGTGTGTTGACATTGTGTTTACGTGTGGTAGAATGTGTTCAAAGACCAGGAGCGAGCCCATGCCCCGGAAAGCAGAGCACCTACACATCCGAGCCTCGGAGCGCGAGAAGGCGACCCTCGCCCAAGCCGCGCAGGTGAAGAACATGACCGTGAGCCAGTTCGTGCTCCAGACGTCTGTCCCTGTCGCCGAGGAGATTGTGAACCAGGAGGCGGGGAACGTCCGGACGCTCTTTCGGCTGAACGCGGAGGAGTGGGAAGAGTTCAACCGTCTTCTCGACGCACCGACAAGGGACATCCCCGAGCTGAGGGAGCTTCTCCGATCCAGGGCCCCATGGGAAAAGTAAGTGGAGCTCTCGGAGCCCGTCCTTCTCGATAAGAGCCACGACATAAGCGGCTTCGACTGTGGAAAGGAGCCGCTCAACGTCTTCCTCAAGAACTACGCCCTGGCGAACCAGCAAGGAGGGCTTGCCCGAACGTACGTCGTTGTCTCGGGCGGAAAGGTCGTCGGCTACTACAGCCTCGCCCCCGCAGGGGTCGAGCCGGTCGACGCACCCGAAAGGGTCAGGAAAGGGCAGCCGAGTCACCCGGTCCCCTGCATCCTCCTGGCCAGACTCGCCGTCGACAAAGGCGCCCAAGGGACGGGCCTCGGCAAATTCCTGTTCCGGGACGCGATGCTCAGAGCGCTCCGAGCCCATGAACAAATAGGCGGAAGGGCCTTCCTTGTCCACGCGATGGACGACGAGGCCAAAGCCTTCTATTCCAAGTACGGCATGCTCCCTTCGCCGACCCATCCGATGCACCTCTTTCTCCTCTTTAAAGACATCCGGGCCATGCTGGGAACATGAGCCTCCAAGAGGCAATCTCTGAATGTCTCTTCGAGCAGTACACGACGTTGATCGGGCTCGAGCGCTACTCGTTGAGCGTGACATACCGTGTCAGTGCGACGAGCACCTGCGCTCCGTACTTCTCTTCGAGCAGGGCGATGCGCTGTCCGTCGCCCAGTTCCCCGAGGACGGTCTACGGGTTCGCGCGTTCGAGTCGGCTTCACGTTGTCCGCGTACACTGCGAGACGGGCCCGCGGCCTTTCAAGTGGGGCCTTGGAACTGGCCAGAAGATCGTGTAAGCGTCTGCGCGCCCGCCATAAACCGATCCTTAGTCATTGCGACGGATCAGATGGGCAGCCGACGCCAGCAAGAACGGTACCGTGATCGTGCCGAGGATCTTGAAGATGCCGAGCAGGGAATCGAGAGGCACGGATAGCCACTCAACTCGGAGCGCGCGGTGGTTGTTACTGCGAAATGTCACGCTTGGAAAGGGCACCTCCACCTCGGTGTCAGCGCGGTTCCACTTCTGTGTGGCGGGTGCTTCGACGAATGGGATTACCGCGGAAAGCGCGAGATGAGCCTGCTCTGCACCCGTGAGCGGCTGCGCAATCTTGCTTGTCGGTTTCCGATACTGCTGGCTTCCAGCGAGATTCCATGATATTGCAAGCAAGACAAACAACAGCACGGCCATCACGTTTCTGTTGACTCCATGGCCTACGAACTCGTAGATGAACTCACGAAAACCGACCTCTACAATTCGACCGAATCCGCCGGAAAGGAACTCCCGCTGCTGCCGCCGACGACGATACAAGTGCACGTGATCTCCGCAGCGATCCTCGCCGCGCTCACGTTGGAGACTCTCGACAGCCGCAAAGAAGCTCATTCGATAACGGGCGTGAGACAGGAGCGCCAGGATCGGTTGGCGTTCCATGCGACGTGGCCAGAGACAAGCGTCGATGCCGCTGCCAATCATCATGAGCGCGATCACCAAAGGTAGGGTAGCCCAGAGCGACCACTGGGCCAAGGCAAGAATCGCCATCGCAAGGCCGAGCCCGAAGGGTAGGTTCCAAATGGCAGACGTTGCGCCCCGGTTAGGCATCGTGGTGGGCAAGTCGATGGAAGGAAGATGGCACCCGCCAAGATCAAGGGGCTCTTGCCGATCTGCCAGTTCGCGCGCACCTAACAGGAAGGAACAGCATCCGCCGCCGACGAGGAGTACCGCAACGAGAGTGATATACACCCAGGGATGCTCCAGGAAGAGCGCAACGATGGCAGCCAATGCCAACGTGCCAGAGAGTAGGGCAACGCTGGAGGGATTCCCGTAAGGAACGCCGCCTGACAACGAAGCTCCTAGAATCGCGCGTCCGTTCCGGACCCGCGGCGAGGAAGCGGCCGGTCCTTGGGACTCGTCCATCTTGACGCGAAGCTCGTTCGCCGACACGTCGCCTAGGTCTGCACCCTGACACGCGATGTCCCACGGCAGCCCAAGCGTGTTGCCCACAGTCAGACCGCTCGCTTTCAGGAGGTCGGCCTTTGGCGCAGGATGTCTCATTCTGAATCGGCTGGGCAGGTAGAAGTCGCCTCCCACCTCCACGTTTCGGAAGTTGACTACCCCACCTTTGATGCGGTCCGGCACAAGGGACCTGGCGATCCGCAATACGGCGTAATCGAGTCGAACTGCGCCGTGGATCTTCGCGCCTTCGAACCAGAGGCTGTAATCCTCACCGGTGGGCCACGACCCCATCCCGAATCGGGCCCTCTTGGCCCACAGTAACCCACTCAGCCGGAGGTTGGTCGCCGCAAAAGAGCTCGTCAGCACCGCGTCCTGCAGCGTTAGATTGCCTCCTATGACCGCAGACGAGAGGCGAAGGCTATACTCGCGGTCCCCCTCCTGACAGCGACGCACATGGGAGGAGTTCATGGAGAGGTTGTCCGAAATCGATGCAATGTGCAGGTTGATGCCTCCGGAGGCCTTGAGCCCGTCAAGGACGAGCTCTCCCGTGATGGTGCAACCGCTGGCGGCTAGGGACGGCCTCGAGCGTGCAGCATTGGTGAGGTGGGCCTTGGATAGGTCCGCTTTGCCCTCGATACGAATGCCGTCGAATTCGAGCGTGCCACCAATGTTTGATTCGGAGAAGTCGAGCGAGCCTCCAATGGTCGTCTCGTTGGCACGGATCCCCCCTGTGCGGATGGTGACCAAGCGCGCCCTGACTCCGGCTACCTTGCTCCCAGCAAGATCCAAGGCTTCCTCAAGGGAAGTCTCGGCGCCTTCCAGTTCCAGTCCATGTGAGACGGTTGCGTTCCGCAGAGACAGAGCATAGGCGTTCCTCGAATCGACAGGCACACGGAAGCGCCCGTTCGCGTCCGCATGGAAAGGCTCCAACTCCGCCTCGGATCGTGTTTCCTTGCCGAGAGTCGCGCGGCTAAGATCCAACCGCCCGTCAATCTGTACGCCGTCCGCAAAGACGCCACCAACTCTATCTTTACCGACCTGGACCCGCGATGCCAGGAAGTCCCCCTTGACAGTTAGTGAGCCAATGTAGAGTGAGTAGGGTGTGCGGCTTCCTTCGCTTAGCCCGATCTCGGTGCAGTAGCCTTTGCCGCGAAGAAACGCGTCGAGCCGAACGTCGCCCCCCACGTGCGAATTCGACATATCAAGCCCGCCCTCTAGCTGAGCTCCGCACAGTTCAACATTCGCTCGGATATCCGTGGCGAAAAGGCTGACCGAGTAGGAATGGCCTTCCTCATGGCGCGATGGGCCGACAGTGGATCGAATCAACATCGTCACTTCGGGGTAAGCATCAACCTCGTTCTCCCATGCCTCAAGGTAGAGGCCGCCCCCAATTGTCGAGTGGTCGAATCCGATCCCACCGACGAATTCTGACCCGCGCAGCGAAACATATCCGCCAATCTGGGCCCCCTCGCACCAGAGTGAGTAACTCAGCTTGCGGTCGCTTGAGACGGTCGCCATCTTCTGATGTCCGAAGTGCGATCGGATGGCAGTCCGAACGCCCTCACGTTTCTTCCCGGCATCGGCCTCCGCTGGTTTTGGTAGGTACACGCGGGCCCGAAAATGCCCGTCGATCCGTACGGTATCCGCGCGACATCCCATCGAGAGATGGGCGCCCGTGAGGTCCAGAGAGCCCCGAATATGCGCCCCCATGAGAAGCAGCCCGCCGCGCAGGAAGGTTTGCCGTGGCTTGCACTCCGTATCTGGATCCCAAACCATCATCTCGAAGTCGTTGCACGTGCTGTTGCGGAAATCGAGGTCCCCGGATAGCCTGGCACCTTTGAGGAGCCAGGAGCCCCCCATCGTCACGCCACGCGCAAAGACCGAACGGGCATGGCCAGAATCGTCTTCAGGTAGGTGACACCGGCCGAGACATAAGCGGAAAGTGTGAGCTTTGCCCTTGTCGCGCCAAACCTCGCCGAATAGGTTCGAACCAATCATGCTTCCAGTGAGGTGCATGCCACCAGGGAGCCGGGCCCCTGCAAGGGAGATGAAAGTACCAATGCGGCAGTCGGTCAGGAACAGACTGGCTTGATACGGCAGGCTATCCTTCAGGAACCCTGAGTGGATTACCGTGCGAAAGGGCGCGCATCCCTCCTCTTGCCACACACGAAGATCGAGCCCCCCATGAGTCGTCAAGTTCGGGGCCATCAACCCGCCCTTGATACGGGCACCTCCCAGCGAGCAATCTGACCGGATGGTGGCGTTATGCAGGAGCAATGCACCGTGAACCTCGGCGCCTAGAGGTGATCTCTTGACCACGGCCTTTTCTTTCAGCCGATCGTATCGGGCAGCGGCGTTGTCTCTGCGCAAGTAGTAGACGCTCAGGCTGAAACGCCCCATGTCCGAATTGCTGAAGGTCACGTTTTCGCCAACGCTGATTCCGTCCAGGTTAACAGCGCCTGTGATGCGAGCACTCCTTACCACAAGCCGTCCGCCTATCCGCGTCCGAATTGAAGGTCCCCCCCTGATGGAGCGTTCAGCGTTACTGGGAAGGAGGTGATCCTCATCTGGGTGCCAGCCCTCACAGTCGAGGTCCCCGTGGATTTCGGCGCCGGCCATCCGGACGTCGCCGTCGACCCACATGCCACGAAACGCGCACCTTCCAACAACCCGGACGCGGTTCATCGAAAGGCGGCCCATGATGATCGTTCGGAAAGCCACGACGTCGGTCGTCTTGCTTGGGAGCCACACGAATCGAATGTCAGACTCTATATGCGCATTTCCAAAGTCAACGTTCCCCAGTACCACCGCTCCAGCAAAATCAATTCCCCCACGAACCTCCATCCCTCGGGCAGCGATGCCACTGAAGATCGTGGGCCGATGCTGCTTCAGCTGAGACGTTAGATCGAGCTGCTGGTCCAAGCCTCGGAGTTTCCTCGCAGTCGCTGCGCGCTGGTTCGCCAAAGTCTTCGCCGTTGGATAGCGAGGGCGCTGATCCCAAAGACGGGCTTCCTCGCTATCCTTCGTCTCGGACTTGGCTCGTATTCCTCCCCGAATTCGAGCGTTCGTGAGTTGGAGTTGTCCGCGGAATATGGATCCGCGAAGATCGAGGCCTCCGCGAACGCGAATTCGATCGAGGGAAACGAACGGCTGTCCCACCGGATCGCACATTACGACGGTGTTCGTGATCGAGAGACTGCCGCGGACATCCAAGTCAGTTAGGTCGAGCCCATGCTTGAAGACGCAGTCCTCAATCACCACGGACTTGGAACAACGAACGGCCCGGAGCCGCACGAACGCATTGAAGGTGCATCCCCGCATCCGAAAGGGAAGGTCGAACGACTCTCCCTTGAGATCGAGCGAACACTCGACGTCTTGGCCCTCGAGGGGAGTGCCCCCTCTTAGGGTTAACAGGATTTCCTCTAACTCCATCCCTGTTGGTAGTTCTGGCGTGGAGGCGACCCTCCTTCTGGCAACTTGGGTGGAGGTATTCCTGCAATCAACATCGCGAGCTGTGCATTCGTTGTCAGGACGGCTCGGATGGAACAAGGCGCTACGTCCTGGTCACCGCTCTTCCACCATTCCCCCGGTCCATGGTTGGGTGGACGCCCATCGAACGACTTGACCCCCGCCCTGCGCCTCCGGTAGGCCGTGGACAAGGAGGTCTGCCATGATGTGGATCTTAGCTGTCCTGACCCTCTGCGGGCCGTCGGCCCTCGGGCCGATCCAGGGCGACCGCACCGTCTCCGAACGGGAGATGATGCGGATGTGGGGACAGTCCATCGCCAAGACGATGCCCGCCGCGATCAAAAAGGGCGGCACGCTCAAACAACTTCAGTTCGCCTTCTCCCAGTACTGCAACGCGCTCGACAAGCGCGCGGTGACCAACAACTCGAGCTACGCGACGCGCCTTACCAACCTCTTCAAAGAGGGCAAACTCACAAAATGGACCTGCGGGGACCATGCCGAGCTGCTCGAAAGCATGTTCAGCGGCATGGGGATTCCCGGTAAGGACCTGCTCTACCTCCACGCCGTGGCGGAACGGCTTCAGCCAACCATCAACCAGGACCACGGCACCATCGCCGTGCTGATCAACGGAAAGCTCTTCGTCTTCGATGCGTGGCAGGTGGCGCGGTTCAACGGGAGCTTCAACCTGGCCAAGAACGTCCAAGCGTCCATCTGGAACGGCGGGGACGCGTACACCTGGGAACTCCAGATGATCGCGCAAGGCTACAGCCAGTTCCAACTCGACGATCGACCCTTCCACAAACACGTCGCCGACGCGCTGGCCGAATACCAGAAGTTCCTGAAAGGAACGACGCCGCCGGCGAAAACCGCCCCGACCACCAAGCCCCCCACGCGCTACTGGGTCCGGGACGGCGACCCGATCCTCACGATCGATGAACCGCGAAAGGGCTGCACCATCGGATGGGACAAGAAGGGGATCCTGACCTCGACCGGCAACTGGGGAGGATCGCCCGGCGTCTCGCCGGTGGAGTTCATCGTCACCTACGACTTCGAACTGCCCGAGCGGATGAAGTCGGGCGAAGAAGGCCAGTGCGACGTGAAACTGATCTACCGGTACAACCAGAAGGACCTCGCCGCCAGAGGCTACACCATGTCCGTGGAAGTCCACGTGGGCCAGTTCGCCCCGACCGGCGACTGGGTGAACAACCGCGGCGCGACGAACTTCTTGAAGGTCGTCGCGGCCTGCAACGACGAAAGCCCCAACCGCGGAGGCCCGCTGTATCCCGTCGTGGGACACCATGCCTTCACCGCGCCCACGTTCCGCGCGTCCCTCGAAGGCACGTGGCGGTTCGCGATCCAGTTCTACATCTACGGACCCGCGACGCCGACCGCCCGGTTGGTGCAGGTCTACAAAACCGACTGAACGCGTCGGGCAGGTGCGGCCCCCGCCAACCACGGGGTCCGCACCAGCCCCTCCGCCAGCGCCCACGATAGCACCGCGGCCCCCGCCACCGCGCCCGCGACCGCGGGCGTCATGGGCGCCAGCCCCAGCACCGTACGCAGCCACGGCACCGTGGCCGCCGCGACCTGCAACCCCACCGCCCCGACCACCGAGGCGGCCAACGCGACGTTGCGCCGCGAAGCCGACGCCGAACGCGCGGGGTAGGCGACCAGCAGTTGGCCCACCGCCAGGAACTGGAACAACGCCGAGCGCGCCTCGCCGAAGGACACGTGTGTCAGGAGCGTGCCAAACAGCGCGAGGCCGACCGCCGACGCCAGGAGCCCCACCCCCACCACGAACCGCACCCCGAAACGGTCGAGCATCGGGCTGTCGGGCGGGCGGGGCGGGCGCTTCATCGCGCCGGGGTTCCGATCGAAGCCGAGCGCGAGCGCCACCGGGCCGTCGGTCACCACGTTGATCCATAGGAGCTGGACCGCGGTCAAGGGGAGGAGCACCTCGCCGCCGGGCTCCCGCATCCCCGCCACGAACGCCCCCAGCGCACCGACCACCACCACGCACAACTCGGCGAAGTTCGTCGCGAAGAGGAAGCGGATGAACTTCTGGATGTTCGCGAAGATGCCCCTTCCGTGCTCGATCGCCGCCACGATCGACGCGAAGTTGTCGTCGGTCAGCACCAGGTCCGACACCTCGCGTGCGAGGTCCGTGCCGCGGCGGCCCATCGCGATCCCGACGTCGGCGCGCTTGAGCGCGGGCGCGTCGTTCACCCCGTCGCCGGTCATCGCCACGATGTGGCCCTTCTCCTGGAGCCGCTCGATCAGCGCGAGCTTCTGCTCGGGCTGCACGCGCGCGAACACGTTCGCGCCTTCGGGCAACTCGTCCAGCCCCTCGAGGTCCTCGCCCAACACCACGTCGTCGGTGGCGAGGCCGATCGCGTCGGCGATCGCGCGGGCCGTCTGCGGATGGTCACCGGTGACCATCACCACGCGGACGCCCGCCTCCCGGGTGCGGGCGAGCGCACCCTGCACCTCCTCGCGGGGCGGGTCCCACAGCTTGGCGAACCCGAGGAACTCCACGCCCCGATCCTCGTCGTCCCCGCCCCTGGCGAAGGCGAGCAGCCGATACCCCTCCGCGGCCGCCTCCTTCGCCCTTGCGAGCCAGCGCTTTCGCGCCTCGTCGCCGAGGTCCGACCGCCCAAGCAGCACCTCCGGCGCGCCCTTGAGCCACCGCTCCCCGTCGCCGCACGTGACGCGCATGTACTTGCGCTTGCTCTCGAACGGAAGCTCGTCCGAGCGCGGGCACCGCTCGCGCTCCGCACCGGCGTCCACGCCGCGATCCCGCGCGAACTCCAACAGCGCGCGCTCCAGGGGGTCTCCCGAATCGGAGTCCGGCTCTGCATCGTTGGCGAGCACCATCGCCCTCAGCACGGCCCGCTCCTCCTCGCACTCCAAACCCTCCACGGTCATCCGGTTCTCGGTGAGGGTCCCCGTCTTGTCTGTCGCGATCACGGTTACCGAGCCGAGGGCCTCCACCGCGACCATCCGGCGCACCACCGCGTTCCGGCGCGCCATGCGCTCGACCCCGCGGGCCAGGGTGAGCGTCATCACCGCGGGCATCCCTTCGGGCACCGCCGCCACCGCGAGCGCGATCGAGAACACCAGCACGTGGCCGAGCGAATCGAGGCCCTCGACCCACACGCCGCCGAGCACCAGGGCCGCCGCCAGCCCCGCCACCCACTTCGAGACCAGGCTGCCGAAGGCGCCCAGCTTGCGCTCGAGGGGTGTCGGGGTAGCCTTCAACCCCTGGAGCGTCGAGGCGAGCTTGCCCAACGCGCTCTGCGCCCCGGTGCGCACGACCTCCGCGGCCGCGCCGCCCTTCACGAGCCGCGTGCCGGCGCGAAGCTCCTCGCCGGACGCACGGTCGACCGGGACCGATTCGCCGGTCAGCATCGACTCGTCGAGCAGGATGCCCCGGGTCTCCACCACGCGAACGTCCGCCGGAACGCGGTCGCCGGTCTCGAGGCGCACGACGTCGCCGGGAACGAGTTCGCGGCTGGGAATCTTGCGCTGTTTGCCGTCGCGCCACACCGTGGAACGGGGCTGGGCCAGTTCCTGGAGCTTGGACAGCGCCTCGTCGGCGCGGTACTCCTGATACACGCCAAGACACGCGTTTACAACGAGGATCAGGGCGATGGCCGCGGCTTCGAGCGGCACGCCGCCACCCCCTTTCGAGAGCCAGATCGCAAGGTCGATCCCGACGGCCGCGACCAAAAGCCACACGATCGGGCTCGTGAACTGCGCCGCGATCCGCGAGGCCAGACTCGGCCCCGAGCTTTCGGGAAGCGCGTTCGGGCCGTGCTGCTCCAGCCGCCTCCGCGCCTCCTGCCCGCTCAGACCTTCGCGATGCATCGCTCCCCGCTTGTTTCTACGCCGGCACGCCCCGTCCAGCGGGCGTGGCACGTTGTCAGCACTCCGCCCCTCGGCGCCTCTCCCGCTAAGTGAAAGGCAAGTGAAAGGGTCGCTCCTGCATCTTACAGTCAGGGCGAACGATTCCGCCCAATTTGAACGCCATGATCCACCCCCGCACGCCCGGAGAGAGTCCCCATGTCGGATGATCCCATCCACGCCGTCCATCCCCAGCTCGTGATGCAGATCGCGGCGAAGGACTCGATCCGCCGCGTCTGGGTGGCGAAGCTGCCGTCCGACGGGAACCGCTACCAAATCTTCGAAGCTCCCACACACGCCCTTCCCGAGTTCCGCGAGATCCGGGTGGCGGGCCTCCTGTGCGCGGAGACGCGCGCCGGACGCGACCGCATCGCCGTGCTCCTCGAGGAGCGGGGCGCGTTGCTGTGGAGGGAAATCTCCATCACCCGCGCCCGCACCATCGCCCGCCGCCTGGCGTGCCTGAACGGCGGGGTGGTGCACCTGGCTCTCTTCGACGAGATCGACCGGGTGGTGTGGGAGCCCGTGGCCCTGCCTTGACGGGCCGCGGCCCGGCTACCGGGTCGCGGGCCATAAGCACGGCGCCCCGTCGGTGAGCACGCGGAACCGGAAGTCGCGCAGGTCCACCCTCGCGATGTGGGCTTGGGTCCCGTCCTGCGACGTCATCATCACCGCGGAATCGCCGTCGGCGAAGGACACCTCCCCCGTGTCCAACTGGCGGAGAGGCACGAGGGGTTGGACGAAGCCCGTCTTCAGGTCCAGCAGGGTGGCCTCGTACTTCGTGCGCCGGAACGACGAGTAGATGAGGAAGCGGCCGTCGGCGCTGTAGACCCCGTGCGTGTCCTCCCACGTCCCGTCGGTCAACCGCACCAGCCCGCTCCCGTCCAGATTCATCGACCAGAGGTTCTGGACCCCTGCCCGGTGCGAGGAGAATACGATGCGCTCACCGTTCGGGTGCCAGGTGGGTTCGAGATTGCGGAGGCCGTCGTGGGTGACGAACCGCCAGGCGCCGGAGCGAAGGTCGGCGAGCCCCACCTCCCAGTTGCCCGTCGCCATCGTGCAGAACACCAGCCGGGTGCCATCCGGACTCCATACGGGCTGGACGTCTCGGGCGGGCGTCGACACGATGCTTCGTTCCTCGGTTCCGTCCACCCGGGCGACGTAAATGTCCTCCCGGTTTTGGGATTCCCGCGTGTAGGCCAGCCATCTCCCGTTGGGCGAGATCCGGGGAACGCCCGCGCCGATGAACACCTCGGAGAGCGGGGTCGGCGCCCGGCCATCGGTCGCCATCCGCCAAAGCCTTTCCTTGCCGTCCTGGAACGAGACAAAGACCACCTCGTCGATACCGATGCGCCGCGGGTCTGGATGGTAGGGCGCCACCATTTGGAAGGGCATGACCGGCGCGAGGGCGGCAAGCGCGGCGAAGCGCCAGGGACTAATCGTCCCCGACCGACCCTGGGCGAGCGTGCGGATGCGGCCCAGCAGGTGGCCCTGGCCCAACAGCCTCGAAAGCGCCGGCTGCGGCGTGGCCACCACCGCGCCCCCGAGCAGCGCGGCATACCCGCTCCTCGAGGCCAACGCCTGGTCGACGACCTGTTCGTTTGCGAGGACCGCTTGGCGAAGGCCGAGCCAAACCAACGGGTTCCACCAGAAGAGGTGCTGAACGAGGGAGTACCAGACGAGCCGCAGGGGATCCCGCTGGCGCAGATGGAGCAGCTCGTGCTCCAACACCAGGCGCCACTGGTCCTCGTCCAAGCGCATCGCCGCCGGCACCAGGATCACGGGTTGGGTCACTCCCCAGACGCACGGAGAGCGGATCGCGTCCGATGCTTTGAGGATGGGGGCGTCTGCGACCTCGTAGTGCTGGCCCAGCTCGTACACGAGATCGATGAGCGCCGCGTCCGTGACCTGCTCGGCGGCCCTCACCAGGCGCAGGGTGGCGACCATCCGCCATCCCAGAACCAACAGTCCGACGCCCGCCAAACCAGCCACCAGCAGAACCAATGGGTGCGGGCCCGGATCCGGCAGGTACGCAACCTGGTGCGCGGCGAACCGAGGGTCGAGTTCGAACACCATGGGGGTCAGCGCCGAGACCCTCTCTCCGGGAGGTTTGAGAATCGGCACGGTCAACGGGGGCAACGGAAGCAGAACCACCAGCGGGGAGGCGAAGCACCACGCCCAGAGCAGGCGGCGCGCCGCGCAGTCGGGCCTCAGCACTCGGCTGAGAAGGAGTCCGAGCAGGAAGACGACGCTGATCCGGAGCAGGACCTCGACAAGCTCGGAGGGCGTCACTTCGTCTAGGTCTCCATCTCGTCCAGGAGCTCCTTGAACTGCTCGAGCTCCGAGGGGTCGATGTCCTCGGACTGGGCGAGGAAGGACGCGATGGGTTTCAGCCTTCCGCCCAGCCTCTCCTTGATGAACGCCTCCACGAGTTGGCGCTCCATCCGCTCGGCGTCCTGCCTGGTGCGGTAGAGAAAGGTGCCGTCGACCTTCTTCCGGTCGACCAGCCCTTTCTTGAGGAGGCGGTCCACGGCCTTGACGATGGTGCCGCGAACGAACCCCCTCGGCCTTCCGAACTCCTCGAAGATCTGCCTCACCGACAGATCCTCTTGGCCGGAGAGGAATCTCAAGAGTTCGTATTCGAATTTGCCAGGGGGGGAGGCGTCCATGGCCCCATTATAGGAGGGTGCAGGGAGCATCACGACGGGCTACGCCCTCCTGTTTCGGGAACGGCTTCTCCTCGCCGCCATCGTCAGTGCGAGGGCTCCAAGAATCATCGAGCATGGCTCAGGCACCGGCGCGCTGGTCCAGGCGGTCGCGCCAACGTAAAGACCCTCATGGATGAGCTGGAGGTCGTTGCCGTCCGGACTCAGCCAGAAGAGTCCGTCGGGGTTGGCGCCAGCCGCCACCCCGTGAACGAGGATCCTTCCCGAGTCCCAGTAGTCCGGATAGGCGTGGGAGCCCAGTAACTGCGTGAACACGTGTTGGTTGCTTCCGTCCGCGCCCATCATCCATCCACGCCAGTCGGATCCTCCGTCCAAGGCATGAAACGCGATCTGGGTCCCATCCTGAGACCATCGGGGTGCCCACTCATCCCATCCACCCGTGGTGAGCTGGGTGAGCCCGCTCCCGTCGCTCTCCATCGTCCAAACGTCCCCAGTTCCGTTCACCCCGCGGGTGAAGGCGATGCGGCCGTTGGCTCGGGACCAGTCTGCCGTTCCCTCCGGAGTGTTGGGCGTGTTTGTGATGTTGACTTGGTTGGAGCCGTCTGCATTCATCAGGAAGAGATCCATGACCGTGTCCGTGCCGCGCTGAAACAAGAGTTGCGACCCGTCCGGACTCCAACTGGGGAATAGATTGTCCTCGGCGTCGAACGTGAGCTGGTGCATGTTGGAGCCGTCGCTGTCCATCACAAAGATCTGCGCCCGGCCGGTATGCCAGGAGTGGAAGGCGATCTTCGAGCCGTCAGGGCTGATCGAAGGACCATAGGCGTTTGTTCCAAATGCGGTGAGCGGGATCTCGCCGCTGCCGTCGAGGTTCATGCGACTCAGGTTGATGATCCCTCCAACGCGCTTGGCTCCCACGATGAAACCAACTGCGCACGCGTGCGTTCCGAGGGCCGAGAGACAAGCGATGACAACACACTTTTTGATCAAGGGAGCAACTCCTTTCCAGAGGGTGATGACAACTGTCATAAACGATGATATCACACTTTTCGCAGGGCTCCAACCGCATGTCTTCATCGGGTTCGCTGAGGGTTCTGCGAACGTGTGATATCATTTGATGTCAGATGTCATCATTTGATCCATCGAGTCAGCCGTTTCGCAAATTGAAACAGGAGCAGAGCCAACCGCAGTGGACGAAGAGCAGTCAGGTGTCGTCAGCCCCCGGATCGTCTTGCAGATCCTGACCCTCGAATCGCGCCGCCGCGTTTGGCTCGCGCGTGCTTTGAGCCAGGGCAACCACTACCGCACCGTCGAGGCTCCCACGAACGGTCTCGTCCAATTCCACGGGACTCGGGTCGAAGGGCTGCTTTGCGCCGAGACGCCTGCCGGGCGCGCACGGATCCTGGACCGGTTGGGCCATCATGAGCCGTTGGACTGGAGGGAAGTGTCGATCCTGGAGGCGCGCCGGTTGGCCCGCAAACTGGCGGCCAGGAGGGGCGGAGTGGTGCACCTCGCCCTGTTCGACGAACCGACCCAAGTCGTTTGGGAGCCCGTGGCGATCAAGTAGGGTAGGCGCGGGCTGGGTGTGTCGGCGATCCAGCCCTCCTAGCTCGTGCCTGCGTCGACCGTCGTTCCGTCAATTGCCTCCTCTGCCACGCTCCATGGGGCTGGTGACGATCTTTCTGTAAGCCTCGGAAGAGAGGTGCTTAGGCTCGTAGGTCGCGCCAAAACGAGTCAGGTTGGAGTCGAACGCGCGAAGGTGGTTGCGCGACCCCTTCTCAAGGTTCGCGTAGACACTGAGGATGTCGGTGTTGGTGGTCTGTTTGATCCACCGCTGGAGGTCGAAGATGTCCAGTTCTTCGATCTGCGCACCGACCTTCAGGGCTTCCGTTCGCGAAACCCTGCCAGCCTTCACCAGATCGTTGTAGAGGCGCTGCAGCGTGGGGTTGGCGAACGTGCCGGCTTTGCCGATGGTCATCGGGTCTTGGAGCTGGTAGCGGTCCAGGAGCACCTTCACGGCGTCCATGTGCGTCTGTTCGGCGCGCGCGATGTTGGAGAAGGGTCGTCCCCACCGGGTGGCGAGCGCGTTGTACACGTCGAACGCCAGCTTCTCCTCCTCGCGCATGAAGAGCAGCCCTTCCTTCTCCGCGTTCGAGAGTTGGGCTCCAGTCAGACTCCCAAGACGGGTCTCGAGGGCGGCCGTATCGAACGCGGTTGCGCCGACCCCGTCCACTCGAGTGCCCTGTTCCGGTCCCGCCGCATAGGCCAGCCCGAGGAGTGCAGTGGCCGCGAGGGCTGCGGCTGTGGTGTTCCAGATGGGTTTCATTTGTAGGCCTCCACTTCTTCGGAGACCTCCCAGGGCGGAGAGGATTCACGCCCTGGGCCCAAAGCGACGGGGCACCGACCTGTTACCCGCCGGACGGTGCGTCCATGTTGTAGATGTCGCGCACCATCAACCACTTGCCGTCGGACTGCTTACGGTAGATCTCGATGTACTTGCCCGCCGCCTTCGCCTCCTTTCCGTCCGGGGTCGTCATCGTCAGCACGGCGCTCCCTCGAAGAAAGGCGAGGTCGCCGTAGCCGTCGATCTCGTGGATTTCGGCGACGAAATCCTTGACGGGCGGGAACTCGGAGAACGACTTCTTGATCGCCTCGCGCCCGTTCACAGCCGGCGCGTCGGGCGGGTACATGATCGCGTCCTCCGCGTAGGCGGCAGCGAGCGTGTCCCAATCGCCGGCCTTCATCGCTTCGCCGAACGAGTTGGACAGGGACTCGATGGCGGCCTTGTCCTCGGCGGTGATCGCGGAAACGCCCGTCGGTGCGGGGGTGGCCGCCGGGGTCGTCGGGGTCCCGCAACCGGCGGTCAAGACCAGTGCGAGGGCGAAAAAGGGAAGCGCTGCTTTCATGGCGGAACAGGCTACCCGTCATCGAGCGGGGCGGTAGACGCTCAGTTCGTAAATCGACCAGTGGTACGTGGCGTCGGAGCCGGTCTGTGTGATCCGGATCCATCGGGCCCTTTGCCTCGGGAACTCGATGGTCGTGCGTAAAGGGTGCCACGCCCGCTCGTCGGGCGTGAGTTCCCAATCGGAGCTGAGAGTCTTTGCACGCCCGTCCAGCGGGCGTGGCCCGTTACAATGGGCGGTGCAGCGAAACGTGTCGATCTTGCCTCTCGCTTGCCTGGCCGCTCTGGGTTGGGGCGCTCCCGATGTGGAGTTCGTGAAGACCGTGGTCGACACCCGGTTCGTCGCCGAGGGGGTGGCCGTGGGGGACGTCAACCGGGACGGCAGGCTCGACATCCTGGCGGGAAATGTCTGGTACGAAGCGCCCGGTTGGACAACCCACGAGATCGCGCCGGTGGCCGCGATCGAGCCCAAGACCGGCTACAGCAACTGCTTCAACAGTTGGGCGGAGGATCTCAACCACGACGGGTGGGTCGACCAGATCCTCATCGGTCCACCGGGCGAGAAAGCCGTGTGGCGCGAGAACCCGAAAGGCGGGAGTGGCCCTTGGAAGGAGCACCTCGTCTGGCGGAGCGCGTGCAACGAGAGCCCCCTTTACGCGGACTTGTTCAAGGATGGCAAGAGGGTGCTGGTAATGGGCACCGACGACGAGTACCTCGCGTGGTTCGAGCCCGCCGAGGATCCCTATGCGGAGTGGATCTGCCACCCCGTGAGCGGGTTGAAGGGCGCGGGGTCGCAGCGGTACTCGCACGGTCTGGGTGTGGGCGACGTCGACGGCGACGGCCGCAACGAGATCCTCACGACGGCGGGCGCCTACTCCGGGTCGCGCGAGGGGCCGTGGGTGTTTGCGAAGGCCGCCCTGGGTCCCGAATGCGCCCAGATGCTCGTGTTCGATGGGAACGGCGACGGGCGTCCGGACGTTTTCAGCACCTCCGCGCACGCGCGCGGGGTTTGGTGGTTCGAGCAGGGTGCGGAGGGAGGCTTTCAGAGACATCTCGTCGACGAGACGATCTCCGAAACGCACTCCGTCAATCTCGTCCAGTTCGGGAAGACGGTGAACCTGATCACGGGCAAGCGCAAATGGGCGCATCCGCCCGGCGTCGATGTGGGTTCCGAGGAACCCTCGCTCCTCGTTCGATACGAGCGGGGAGCAGACGGCACGTGGGTCCGCCACGTGATCGACGACGCCTCGGGCGTCGGCACCCAATTCGTCGCGCAGGACATGAACGGCGACGGCCTCGTCGATCTCGTGATCGCCAACAAGAACGGGGTGTTTCTGTTCGAGCAGAAGGCGGCGCCCTGGTAGCCTGCTCGCCATGAGCCGCTTCCCAATCGCACGGACCCTCGTCGCCAAGCTCGCGCTCGTCGCAACGCTGGCACCGCTGGCCGTCGGGGTCGTCGGATCGCGACCCGCGGGCGACGAGTACCTCGCCGGCTACCTGATCATCCCCACGGGCGAGCGTGTGGACCCCTCGTTCAACGCGGGCTTTTCGATGTACGTGGCCGCCTGGCCCCTATTGCGAACCTATCCCGGTCACCGTTTCCAAACCGGGCTTCCAGGCACGTGGATGTTCGCCCAGTTCGACGGCGAAGCCCCGAAGGACATGTACTCCGATGTCGAGGGCGGGCTGGGCTGGTGGAGGGACACCCGCTTCCCCACGGAGACCCCGAAGTTCATCATGGGCGGCGTCGGTCCCAACTTCTCCGTCATCGCCAACGGACCCGCCCATGGGTGGGGGAGTTGGGAGAACCCGCGCGGTCTGTATGGTGTGGCGCAACTCAGTCCCTGGCTGCTCTTTCCCATCGATGGTCTGAACCTCAAACAAGGCGTGAGCGGCGAGCTGTTTGGCTACGGCTACCTTCGGCTGCCGCTTGCCGAAGCCAAAGCCACCACGGACGGCCAGAACGTGCCGACGGGCGGCAACTGCTGGACGCTGTTCCTCAACACCGCCAACTTCAAGGGGCCCGTCGCGTTCTTCACCCCCTACTTCTGGTCGCACGCCGCCGTGAAGGAACCGCGACTGGCCGGGCTGACGCTGGACAGCCGCCCCGTGGATCCCAACCGCCATGTGCAGATGGAGACGCAGTACATCCCGTGCCAGGTGGCCGTGGCCGCGAACGGAGTGTCGTACGCCCGCATCGCCCCGACCTCGTTCCCTCGCTCCGCGGACGGCACCTCGGTGTTGGTGCATCAAGACACGGCCTATGACTCCACGGCGCTTTGGGACTCCGTGAAAGCCTGGTTTGCGGGCGGTGCCCCGAGCACGGGGGCGATCGATCCGAAAGGCGCGCACATCCGGACGTTCCCCGGACGGGGAAGCGCGACGTGGGAGATCCGCACGCCGGGCCAGGGGGGCAAGGAAGGCAAGGTCCCGCTCGATTGGAGCGCCTTCGCCACGCCCTTCGCACACGACGCGAACACCTTCGGCTACAAGTGGAACGATGCGGCCACGACGCGGAAGGGCGACTTGGTGACCCTTCCCGAGTTCTACCAACTGAAGGCGGGAGCGAAATGGGTGCCGGTCTCCTCGGATCAGGTCCCTGCCGACACGGGTTTGCACGAACGGAAATGGGAACGCCCGAACGAGCCGCCGCAGGAAGCGTACGACACACCGGCCGACCCGACGAGCTGCTGGAAGAAACCGGGACCCGCGGCAGGGCCGTTCGAGGCGCGCCTCGGAGACGGCACGGTGGTGACGTACTACTGGTACCGCTTCGCCGACCAGCCCGCCCTGCTGAACGCGGGCCTCACGGATGCCGAGCGAGAGCGCATGCAGTCGAGGGTCGAGAAGCTGCACCGCGCCTGGCCCAAGAGCCGCGACTACCTGCCGCCTCCCAAGGTGGGATCGCTGGCACAGATCGACCCGGCCCTGATCGTCAAGCCCCCGAAGGGGCTCGAAGTAGGCTACGTCCCCATCGCCACCCGGCAGGAACTGACCAGGAGCCGGTAGCCCGATTCCCGACTCCCGACTCCCGATTCTCGGTTCCCGATTCCCGACTCCCGATTCCCGATTCCCGTCCCTTCACCTCACAGGCACCGCGACCTCGGTGGCGGTCGGCATCGACTGAACGTCCGCCGCCCAGCCGCGCGTTCGGCACGCCTCGGCCACGCGGTTCACCGCGACGAGGTACGCCGCGGATCGGCTGTGCACGTTCCTCTCGCGCCGCATGTCGAACACCTCGTGGAAGGCGCGCGTCATCGTCTCGTCGAGGCGCTCGTGCACGTAGGCGAGCTTCCAGTGGTCGAGGTTGGCGTTCTGCACCTGCTCGAAGAAACTCACGGTCACGCCGCCCGCGTTGCAGAGGAAGTCGGGGATCACCATCACGTTGTTCTCGTGCAGGATCACATCGGCTTCCGGCGTGGTGGGCCCGTTGGCGAGCTCGCCCACGATCTTGGCGCGGATGTTGGCGGCGTTGACGTGGGTGATCACGTTCTCGAGCGCGCTCGGAAGGAGCACTTCGACCTCCAACTCGAGCAAGGCCTCGTTGGTGATCGGTTCGGTCCCGGGCAGACCCACGACGCTGCCGGTCTGTTTCTTGTGGCGGACGACGGCCGCAGGGTCCAACCCCTCGCGCCGGTAGATGCCGCCCCTGGAGTCGCTCACGGCAACGACCTTGGACCCGAACATCTCGCCGACGAGCCGGTGCGCGTGCATGCCGGCGTTGCCGTAGCCTTGAATGGCGACCGTCGCGCGGGCAAGGTCCAACTCAAGCTGGCGAGCCGCCTCGCGGAGCGTAAACATGCCGCCGCGCGCCGTGGCGTCGTCGCGACCCTCGGAACCGCCCATGTTGAGAGGTTTGCCGGTGATGACGCCGGCCGCATGGCGACCGACCATGGCTTCGTACTCGTCGAGCATCCACGCCATGATCTGAGGGGTCGTGTTCACGTCCGGTGCGGGAATGTCGAGAGGCGGGCCGACGAGGTGGCCGATCTTGCGCATGTAGCCGCGCGACAGCCGTTCCAACTCCCCGACGCTCAGCTCTTTGGGATTGCAGATCACGCCCCCCTTGCCGCCGCCCAGAGGGATGTCCACCAGAGCGGTCTTCCACGTCATCCACGCCGCCAAGGCGCGGACCGTGTCGACCGTCTCGTCCGGGTGGAAGCGGATGCCGCCCTTGCAGGGCCCGCGGGCGTTGTTGTACTGCACCCGGTAGCCGCTGAAGATCCTCACGCGCCCGTCGTCCATACGAACGGGAATCCTCACGTGATGCTCGGACATGGGCTGTCGGAGCAGCTCGTGAAGATCGGGATCCAAGTTGAGGAGGCGCGCCGCCTCATCGAGTTGGGCTTGCGCAATCGCAAATGCATTCAAGTTCATCTTGCACTCCTGTACGGAGGTAGGTGATATCTCTTGAACCGTCCTCCGCAACGGTAGCCTACCCCTGCTACTTTCAATTCGCTGTGTCCCTCCTTTCAAGGACCAATTCAATCGCCAGCTTTCTGCTCCGTGCATCGAGCATAGCGTGCAGGCGGGCGCTCACTTATCGAAGGAGCGATATCCACGGCTAATCGGAGAGGGGTAACCCCTAGCAGAACTACTGGGCCTTTCCCACGCCCTACCCGAGCGGCCGGCGGGCGTGGCGCCAGGCGAAGAGACCGAACGCCGGCCACCACAAGAGATCGTTTGTCAGGACTACCCAACCGAATTGCCACGGGAGAGTGCCTTGGATCGCGTGGAGGACAAATCCCAGGGGGCCGAGGAGCTTCCCGAGCAACCCGATCCAAACGAACCCAGAGTAACGCTCGGGGTCCCTCGCGAGCAGGTAGTAGCCGATGGCGTACACACCCACCATCATGCCGATTACCTGCACGAGGGCAGGGTGTGTAATGCCCTCGAGTCCAACCCTTTGCGCGAGCGTGGCGGGGAAGAGGCAGGCGGCAACTCCCCACAGGGCGTTGTAGATGGCGGCGGCATAGAACCAGGTCCGAAAGCACCGAGGGACGGTTTCGCTACTCACGGGGCACCTTGGGCTCCGAGGGGCAAGGTGCCGTAGAGTGGTCCTCGATCTCCACGACCCTGCGCTCGCGGCGCGAACGCTCGCCCGCGAACGCGATGGCGTGGGTGCGCAGCGACTCGTCCGTGGGCGTGAGCACTCGGGAGGGATCCTCCAGACGCACGGCTTCCACAAAGCGGGACATCACGTTGTCATCGCCTCCCCCGTGGGAGCCGTCGGGCGGCGGTAGCTCGATGCGCTCGTGGTGGGCCCCTCCCCACGTCCGGTAGAGGTCGATCGTGTTCTTGTCCACGTCAGAAGCGAGGTAGCCGTGGGTGCCGTGGACGCGCAGATACCGGCCGGCGAACGGCGTGAACGCGGTCATGGTGAACGTGGCGGTCGTCCCGCCCTCGAACTCGAGCGCGAGCACCTGATGGTCCACCACGTCGTTATCGCAATGGAACACGCACCGCCCGTAAGGACCGGTGCGAAGGGCCTCCAACCTTTCCTCGTAGGAGAGCTCGGCGAAACCGACGTGGTGGCCCCAACCGATCCGCTCGGGATCTCCGTAGATCTTCATGGCGTGGTACGGGCACTCGGCCTCGGCGGGACACCCGTCCAGGCACCGGGCGGGCGCCCCTACGGGCGCGTTCGCGGCCGTGAAGAACGAGAGCGATCCGAAGGAGCTGGCCCGCACGCAAGGCGCCCCGGCGAGGTGGGCGAGAATGTCCACGTCGTGGCAGCTCTTGGCCAGGAGCATGAACGTGCTGCGCGCTTCGTTCGACCAGTTTCCGCGCACAAAGGAGTGGGACATGTGGATGTGCTCCACCGCCTCCAGTTGATCGATCGACATCACCCGTCCGATGGCGCCGTCCGCGAGCAGCTCCTTGATGCGGGCGTAGGTCTGTTGGTAGCGCAGCGAGTGGCAAACGCAGGCGATGCGTCCGGTCTCGGCGCGCACCCGATCGATCTCGCGGCAGTGCTCGAGCGTCGTGGCCATCGGCTTCTCCAGCAGCAGGTGGTAACCCAACTTCATCAGCGCGATCGAGGACGCGTGATGCTCTCGATCGGGCGTCGCGTCGATCGCGGCATCGGCCAGCCTCGGGCTCTCGACGAGGGATTGCCAATCCGAGAAACAAGCCTCCTGCGGCAACCGATGCCGCTCGGCCAGGAGGGCCCGTTGCCGCTCGCGAGGCTCGGCGATGGCGACGACCTCGGCCTGGTCGGGGAGTTCCGCGGCCCACTTCGAGAACCCGTTGCCCCGTGCTCCGCAGCCGACGATCGCCAAGGTGATGCGCTTGTCCATGCCGAGCGGATTATGGCCCCGACGCCCCGAGGCAAGTGGGGAAGCCCTGCAGGGTCCCCAGGCAGGCGTGCTTGAAGAGCGTCCTCGGGATTCGAGGGGTTCCGTTCGGACATCTTGCCGGCTGGAGGCTAAACTGAGCACTGTGAAGACGATCCAGTGGAAAGAGTTCGAGGCCGTGGAGTTGTGCGCGGGCACCATCGTGCGAGTGGAGAACTTCCCAGAGGCCCGGCAACCCGCCTACAAACTCTGGGTCGACTTCGGTCCCCACGGGATCAAGCAGTCGAGCGCCCAGGTGACGGTCCTTTACGCGAAGGCCGAGCTGATCAATCGCCAGGTCATCGGCGTGCTCAACTTCCCGCCCAAGATGATCGGCGGATTCGAATCTCAAGTGCTGCTTACGGGCTTCGAGCGCGAACCGGGTGTCGTCGTGCTCGCGCAGCCGGAACGCACCGTGCCCAACGGCGCAAAGCTCTTCTAATCTCTCCCGGGGTTATTGCTTGCATAAGCACGCTGATCATTGCTCTATGGGGCCCTTCAAGCCGATCTCTACCCCGTATTCTTGCTAGCTTTACTGTCTCGCCTCACTGCCGGTTCAGATCCTGTGACGAGTTCAATAGACAACAAAACTACTCTGTTACTTCCTGGATAAACCTAGTAATTCTATTGGCCTGGTATGAGTGCTAGGGTTTCTGGAATGCGACCGAAGTGTGCGCGTTCGCTTGTACACTAACTGTCGGTGCTTGGTGCACCTAACTCGGTGCAAGGCACCAGAAGAGGAGAGATATGAATTACATGAATCGATTGGCCGTCTTGGCCGTAATTGGGGTAGTGGCCGGCGCGAATGCGCAGGTCATCACGCAGAGCGCGACGCAGAACATCGTGTCGGGCAACAGTGTCTCGTGCAACAACCAGGTCGCCCATACCGATAACTGGTACGCCCGCGGCTTCGTCCTTTCCGAGCACTCGATCGCCGGTCCTTGGGCCGTGTCCCAGGTCGAGTTCGCGGTGGAAGAGGCTCGAAGCGTCAACTCGACGCTTCCGGTGGAAGTTCGTCTCTACGACGGATTCACCGTCTCGGGTTCGGTCTTGACGATGGGCAGCCTGATGGGCACGTTCGCAACGAACGTCCCGGTCGGCAGCGCGTACTTCCATCAGGTCGCCGTCTCCGGCACCGTGAACTCGGGCCTGCTGGGCGTTGAGATCTTCACGCCGGACGGAACGACGAACAGCGATCTCATGTGGATCGGTTCGAACCCTGACGGGCAGACCCACGCGAGCTACCTTCGCGCCGACGACTGTGGCATCACGAGTCTGACCGACATCGCTGCCATCGGTTTCCCCGGCATGCACATCGTCATGAACGTGACGGGTGCTCCGGTTCCCGAGCCTGCGTCGATGCTCGCGCTCGCCACCGGTGCGATCGCCCTCATTCGACGTCGCCGAAGCAGCAAGTAAATCGCTTCGCTTCTTAAAGAGAGTCCGCCGGCAAAAATGCCGGCGGACTTTCTTGTTTCTTAGTGCCCTTTCCCTTTCAGGGTAAAGCTGGTGCCGCAACCGCACGAACGGGCGGCGTTGGGGTTGTCGAACTGGAAACCCCCGCCGATGAGGTTGCCCGTGTACTCCAGAGTCGAGCCTTGGAGATAAACCGCCGACTTCGCATCGCACACGACGAGGATGTCGCCAAAGCGCGCCTCCTGGTCGAAGGGGGTGCGGCGCGTGTCGATCTTCAACACGTACTCCAAGCCCGAGCAGCCGCCCCCTTTGATTCCGACCCTGAGGAAGGCGTCCGGGCGCCCGTCCTTGGCGAGGAGCCGCCGCACCTGGGCCAGAGCCCCATCGGTCAGGGTGACGGGAAAGGATGTGCTCACGTCGTTCCTCCCGAAGCCAAACGGATCGGCTCGGTCTTGTCCAACTCTCCGGCGAGCAGGTCGGCGAGGGTGATGCCGTGCAGCACGCGATCCACCGCGAACTGCACGCGTCGCCACAGGGGGCGCAACGCGCAGTCGTCGGTGTGGGTGCACGCGTCCTCCAAGCCCGAGTGGCGGTCGCAGAAACCCGGCTCGTACAATCTGCCGCCAAGCGCGTTCAAGACGTCCGCGATGACGATCTGCGAAGCGTCCCGCTCCAGCGCATACCCGCCGCTTTGCCCCCGAATGCTGCGCAAGAACCCCTCCTTGCGCAGGGCGGAGACCAGCTTGGCCACGTACGGCTCGGTCAGACCCTCGTCCCGAGCGATCTCGGCGATCGTCGTACTCTCCGACGCGCTGCGCCCGATGGCCATCAGGCATCGAAGCCCGTACTCTTCTTGCGCGCTGAACTTCATATCAACCCCAGCGTCAACCGGGCCTCCTCCGACATCATCTCGATCGAGAACGGCGGGTCCCACGTCAGCTCGAGGTCCACTCGAGCAACGCCGGGAACCTGGCGGGCGGCCTCTTCGACCTCTCCCGGCAACGATTCCGCCACGGGGCACATGGGCGAGGTAAGGGTCATCACGATGCGCACCCGCGCCTCTTCGTCGACCTCCAATTCGTAGATCAGGCCGAGGTCGTAGATGTTGATCGGAAGCTCCGGGTCGTACACTTCGCGGAGACACTCGATCACCTCGTTCTTGAGGAGCGAACGCTCGATGGGATTCAAACTCATCCCTCGTCCTCCGTGTTCACTTCTTCGCCACCGTGCAGCGCGGCCTTGAGGGTGTGCCAAGGCAGGGTCGCGCACTTCACGCGCATTGGAAACTCGCGCACGCCGGTGAGGGCCGCCAAAGACTCCTCCGCATCCGAAAACGCGGGGTCCTCCCCTTCGATCGTGAGCAAGCGGTGCACCTTGTCGACCAGCGCGTCGATCTCCGCGACCGTCTTCCCCTTGACCACCTCGGTCATCATCGAGGCCGACGCCGTCGAGATGGCGCACCCGACGCCTGCGAACTGGATGTCGCGGATGCGGTCCGCCTCCATCTCGATCGTGATGCGGACCTTGTCGCCGCACAGTGGATTGTTGCCGTTGGCGTGGTGGTCGGCATGCTCTAGGGTTCCCACGTTGCGCGGGTTCTTATTGTGATCGAGGATCACATCCTGATACAGTTCGCGAAGTTCAGAGTCCATCGATCGCCTCAGCCAAACAGCCGCCTCACTTTTCCCAACGCCTCGACGAGCCGATCGACGTCGTCCGGCCCGTTGTACGCCCCGAAGGACGCGCGCACCGTGGCGGCCACGCCCAAACGCTCCATCAACGGCTGCGCGCAATGGTGGCCCGCGCGCACGGCGACGCCCTCGGTGTCCAGCACGGTTCCCACGTCGTGCGGGTGCACGCCCTCGACAAGGAACGAGACGACGCCGCAACGTTCCTTCGGCGCCCCCAAAACGGTCACGCCGTCGAGATCGGCGAGGGCTTCCACGGCATCGCGCACGAGCGCGTCTTCGCTGGCCCGAAGGGCGTCGTATCCCAGCCCCTCGATGAACTCCATGGCGGCAGCGAGCCCGACGGCGCCCGAGATGTTCGGCGTGCCCGCCTCGAACTTGGCCGGCGGCTTGGCGTAGGTGGTCTTGGCGAACGACACCGAGTGGATCATGTCGCCGCCCCCCTGGTAGGCCGGAAGCCGGTCCAGCCACTCCCGGGTGCCGACCAGGGCGCCGATTCCTGTCGGTCCGTACATCTTATGGCCTGAAATCGTGTAGAAATCGACGCCCAGCTCGGCGAAGTTCACTTTCAGGTGGGGCGCCCCTTGGGCGCCGTCCACCACCACCACCGCACCTGCCTGCTTGGCCCGCGCGGCCATGGCGGATACCGGGTTCACCGTCCCCAAGGCGTTGGAGACGTGCCCGAGTGCGAGCACGCGCGTGCGCTCGCCGAGGAGCCTGTCGAAGGCACTTAGATCGAGATCGCCGCGCTCGTCGATGGGGACCACGCGCACGACGGCGCCCGAACGCGCGGCGGCCATTTGCCAGGGCACGATGTTCGAGTGGTGCTCCAGTTCCGTGAGCAGGATCTCGTCGCCTTCGCGCAACCAGCCCTCCGCGAGTCCGTGCGCCACGAGATTCAGGGCTTCGGTGCAGCCCTTGGTGAACACGACTTCCGCATCCTTGGCTCCCAGGAACGAACGCGCCACCGACCGCGCGTGTTCGTACGCCTGGGTCGCGCGCGCGCCCAGGGTGTGGACGCTGCGGTGCACGTTGGCGTGGCTGGTCGTTTCGTAATGGGCTACCGCATCAAGCACCGCGCGCGGTTGTTGGGCGCTGGCGGCGCTGTCGAGGTACACGAGGGGGTGTCCGTGGATCGACTGGCTCAGGATCGGAAACTCCGCCCGAACCTTCTCCGTGTCGATCATCGTGGCCTCGGTCTTGATCATCTTGTGCCCTATGCCGTCGGGGCCGGTGCGGCATCCTTGGCGCCCGCCAACTTCCGGAACAGCTCCTGCTCCAACTCCGTACGCACCTCGGCGACCGTGATCTTCTCGAGCACTTCGCTGGCGAACGCGTACACGAGGAGCGCCTCGGCTTCGCTGAAGGGAATGCCGCGCGAGCGCAGGTAGAACATCGCGTCCTCTCGGAGCTGCCCCACCGTGGCGCCGTGCGTGCACTTCACATCGTCCGCGAAGATCTCAAGCTGGGGCTTGGTGTCGATGGACGCGTGCGGCGAGAGCAGAAGCGCTTGGTTCGTTTGCTTCGCGTCGGTCTTCTGTGCGTCCTGGTGCACGAAGATCTTTCCGTTGAACACGCCCTTGGACCGCCCGTCCAGCACGCCCTTGTACACCTCGAAGCTGTCGCAGTGCGGGAACGCGTGGTCGAGGCGCGTGTGGTTGTCGCACACCTGATCGCCGTTCAGTGCGTACACCCCGTCCATGCGGCTGTGGATGTTCGACCCCGCCAGGTACACGTTGAGGTCGTTGCGGGTCAACGCGCCCCCGAAGGTGACGCTGTAGCCGTTGTAGGCGCTGTCCGGGGCCTGTCGCACGCCGGTGAGCGCGATGTGGAACGACTCCGCGTTCTCGCGCTGGACCTTGATGTGTTCGAGATGGGCGTTCGAGGCGACGTAGACCTCGGTCACGGCATCGGTGAAGCCTGCGGCCTCCCCAACGGACGCGTAGCTCTCGATCAACGAGGCGTCGCTGCCCTCTTCGGATACCACGAGGAGGCGTGGAAAGCTCGCCCCGCCCTCGGTCGCGACGTGCAGGACGTGGATCGGCCTGGCCGCCCGCTGGTTCTTCCGGATCCGGAGGAAGGTGCCGCCCTCGAAGAGCGCCGAGTTGAGGCCGGCAAACGTGTGGTTCGCGACGTCGGTCGCGGCGTCGACCTTGGTGGCCAGCTCCGGGGTGTCCCCGACGGCGTCGATCAGGGGCTGCACGTCGACCGCGGCCTCTCCGCCAAGTCGGGAAAGCTGCGGAGCGTAGCGCCCGTTCACGAGCACGACCAGGGTTTGCTCGAGACCGGGGAAGGTCCAGGGCTGCAGTTGCGCTTGGGTCACAGAACCCTGTGGGGCGGGCGACCACGGACCGGCTTCCACCAGACCGCGCACGCTCGTGTACTTCCACTCCTCGTGCTTGGTGGTGGGTATCCCGAGCGCCGCGTGCGTATCGGCCCCGGCGCGGCGGAGACGGGCCAGCCACTCGGGCGAATCGTCGAGGAGCGCTTGGACCCGCTCCTGCAGGGAGCCCAGGAGGGTCGGAGTGCGTTCGAGAAGGTCGTTGCCCATGGTCCTAGCGGCTCGCCGCGAGCTCCTCCTGGATCCAGCCGTAGCCCTTGGCTTCCATCTCGAGGGCCAACTCCTTGCCGCCGCTGCGCACGATGCGCCCATCCATCAGGACGTGCACGAAGTCGGGGACGATGTAGTTCAGCAGGCGCTGGTAGTGGGTCACCACCACGACCGCGCGATCCGGGCTCCGCAGCGCGTTGACGCCGGAAGCCACCACCTGGAGCGCGTCGATGTCGAGCCCCGAATCCGTTTCGTCCAGGACGCACAGCTTGGGTTCGAGAACGGCCATCTGGAAGATCTCGTTGCGCTTCTTCTCGCCGCCGGAAAACCCTTCGTTCACCGAGCGGTTGAGCATCGCCGCGTCGAGCTTGAGCGCGGCGGCCTTCTCCTTGGCGAACTTGAGAAACGCCATGGCGTCCATCGGGGCGTCGCCACGGCTCTTGCGGATCGCGTTCACCGCGGCGCGCAGGAAGTACATGTTGGACACGCCGGGGATTTCGACGGGATATTGGAAGGCGAGGAAGATGCCCGCGGCCGCCCGCTCCTCGGGGTCCATGTCGAGCACGTCCTGCCCGGCCAGTTCGATGGAGCCGTCGGTGACCTCGTACTCGTCGCGTCCGGCCACGACTTGGGCCAAGGTGCTCTTGCCGGACCCGTTGGGACCCATGATGGCGTGCACCTCGCCGGCCTTCACCGACAGGTCGATTCCCTTGAGGATCTCTTTGTCCTCGATCTTTGCGTGGAGATTCTTGATTTCGAGCATCTTCGTTCTTCGTCCCGCCTCGTCTTTCTACGGCGGTGTTGGACAAAGTTTACCAAAAAGTCAAGATTGAATGGCGGGCCTGTCGCGCGATCCTGGCATCCCTGGGGGTAAGGGTGGCGCCGCTCGCGACAGATAATTCCATCAATGGCACATCTTGCGGCGATTTGGCAGTTCACGCGCGACCGGGTTCGACACGCCTACAACGGATTGACGGACGAGCAACTTGCTTGGCGCTGTCCCGAGACGGGCGCGTCGATCGCGCGGCTGCTCTATCATGTCGCGGGTTCGGAGCACTATTGGGGCACGCGCCTCGCGGGGCGGAATCCCGACGAGCCCGGGTTCGACGCCCGGCTCGATTCGTTCGCCCTTCCCAAGTTCCTCGAGGATCCCGATGCCATCTCGGAGGAGGAGCTGACCCGCGACTCGGTCGAGCAGGCGCTGGCCCGAACGTACGAGCTCTTCTCGGCCGTCGTGGCCACTCCCCCGAACGCCAGGGAGCGGGTCACCGTGCCGACGCCCGAAGGGGAGGTGGTGAATGCCCGCGAGGGGCTGGTGCGCGTCGCCCAAGGCACCGCGCTGCATGCGGGGAAGATCTGGAGCCTGCGCAGCCACCCCGAGTTCCCCAAGGCCGCGTAGCCTCCTCGAACACTGCCTGAGCGGGTAGGTTGGGCCTACCGGTCATGCAGTGGATTTCAGAGAGCAAGGGCTTCGACGAGGCGTTTGCGGGGGTGGAGAACCCTCGCAGCCATTACCAGCAGGTGGTCCAGCTCCTCGGGGCCATGAGCGAGCGCGAAATCCTGCGGCGCGAGCGCCTGCAGGACGTTTCGCTTCTCAATCAGGGCATCACGTTCAACGTGTATGGCGAGGACGAGGGCGTCGAGCGCGTCTTCCCGTTCGACCTCGTTCCCAGGATCATTCCGGCCGATGAGTGGAAGCAGCTCGAACGCGGCCTTGTCCAGCGCGTCACGGCGATCAACCTCTTCCTGCTCGACGTCTACACGGAGCAGCGTTGCCTCCACGATGGGATCATCCCCTGGGAGCTTGTGCTCACGCGGGAGGATTACCGGCGCGAGGTCTTTGGCGTCGTGCCGCCGCGCAAGGTGTTCACGCACGTCGTCGGCACCGACCTCATCCGCGACGATGCGGGCACGTACCGCGTGCTGGAGGACAATTGCCGCTGCCCGAGCGGCGTTTCGTACGTCCTCGAGAACCGAAACCTCCTGCAGCGCACGTTTCCCGAACTGTTCGCCTCCCACCCCGTGCGTCCCGTGCGCAACTACCCGCGCATGCTTCTGGACACCCTCGCCTACGTCGCGCCGAGGTGGAGCCAAGGGGCGCTGGCGGTCGTGCTCAGTCCGGGGCCGTTCAACTCCGCCTACTTCGAACACTCGTTCCTCGCCCGCGAGATGGGGGTCAGCCTGGTGGAGGGGCGCGACCTCGTCGTCGAGGAGAACCACGTCTATGTCCGCACTACCGAGGGAAAACGCCGCGTCGAGGTGATCTACCGTCGCATCGACGACGATTTCCTCGACCCGCTCACCTTCGATCGCGAGAGCATCTTGGGCGTTCCGGGGCTGATCAGCGCGTACCGCGACGGCAACGTCGCCATCGCCAACGCGCCGGGCGCGGGCGTGGCGGACGACAAGGCGGTCTACGCCTATGTTCCTGCGCTGGTCAAGTACTACCTGGACGAGGAACCGCTGCTGCAGCAGGTTCCAACCTATACGGGCTTCCGCGAGCAGGACTTCAAGTACATGATGGACCATCTCGACGAGCTGGTCGTCAAGACCACGAGCGGCGCGGGCGGGTACGGCATGCTGATGGGACCCTTCGCCACGAAGGCTGAAATCGCCGAGTACGGTCAGAAGATGCGGAAGGACCCTTCGAACTACATCGCGCAGCCGCTCGTGGAGATCTCCAGCCACCCCACGCACCTCGATCGTGCGTTCCGTCCCCGGCGGGTGGACCTTCGACCGTTCATCCTGTTCGGCGACCGCGTCCGCATCCTTCCGGGAGGGCTGACCCGCGTCGCTTTGCGCGAAGGGTCGTATGTGGTGAACTCCTCGCAGGGCGGGGGAAGCAAGGATACGTGGGTGCTCGAGGAGCGTGCGCCATGATGCTGGCCCGAGTCGCCGACGCCCTCTACTGGATGGGGCGGTACATCGAGCGCGCCGAGAACGTGACGAGGCTGCTCATGGTCGCCAGCGACTTTTCGGTGGAGCTGGAGGGCTTGGACGACAGGCTCGCGCACCGGGAGTGGGAGGCGGTCCTCGCCGCGCTTCCCGGCGCGTCGCCCGTCGCCCTCGGAAAGAGCTCGGGCCTGATCGTGCCGCACGTGCGATCGCTCCTTCTCGACGAGGAGAATCCGATGTCGGTGTTCAGCTCGCTGGCCCGTGCCCGCGACAACGCACGCTCGATCGGCGAGACGCTCACACGCGAGGTGTTCACCACGCTGAACGAGACGCACCGGGAACTCCGGGACCGGCGCAAGGGTCTGCGCAACGCCGTTCAGGCCCACGACTTGGCCAGCCATACGCACCTGGGCATTCTCACCATGTTGGGAGCGATCGAGCACACGCTGACCCGCGACCAGGGCTGGACCTACATGAAGCTCGGCGAAGCGATGGAGCGCTCCCAGCGGTCGCTCCTCGTCATGCGCGTGCAGCTTCCGGTGCTCTCCACGATCGAGCACGAAGTCGATCCTTCGCTCTTCTATGCGGGGTGGCGCAGTCTGCTTCTCTCCCTCGCCTCCCTTGAGAACTACCGTCGGGCGCACGGGGCCGCGTTGGACCCCAAGACCGTTACGCGATTCCTGCTGTTCGATCCCTCCACGCCTCGGGCTGTCCGGTGCGGGGTCGGCCGCATGAAGGCCTATCTCTCCTCGCTCCCCGCGGGCGACTCGGGGTTGCGGACCGCGGCGCGGGTCATGGGAAAACTCGATGCGGACATGACGTACGACGAGGAGCGCGTGATGGAGCTTGAGGACGTGGGCCCATTCCTCAACGAAGTGCTCCACCGCCTATCGGAGACCCACGACCTGATCACCCGACAAGGAGCACCCTGAGCCGATGCTTTTGGACATCGAACACCGCCTCACGTTTCAGTACGATGCCTTCATCAGCGAGTCGTGGATGGAGCTGCGCGTCGAGCCGCGAACGACCCAGCACCAATCCCTCAACTCGTTCTTCCTGGCGGTGGGGCCGCCCACCAAGGTCTTTCGCTACAAGGACTGGAACGGCAACTCCGTCCACCACTTCGGCGTGCCGGACTACCACAACCTGATCGAGGTGGTCTCACGGTCGCTCGTGGAAACGAAGCCCCAGTATCCGGGGCTCGAGTTCGTCACCGATCCGATCCCCAGTGCGGAGGCCCAGGGGCCCTTGCGCGACTTCACGACCTTTGGCGGTCCCGTGCTCCGTTCCAAGGCGTTGGAGCGGCTTGCGAAGAAGATCAAGGTGCCTGCCAGCGCCCCGGTCGGGGAGCAGCTTCACGAGGTCGGGCGCTTCGTGCACGAGCACCTGGAGTACCGGCCGGGCAGCACCAACTTTGCGACCACCACGGACGAGGTCCTGACGCACGATTCGGGCGTGTGCCAGGACTTCGCCCACCTCACGCTTGCGCTGCTTCGTCTCCGGGGCCTTCCGTGCCGCTACGTGAGCGGCTACCTGCACGTGCAGCGCGAGAACGACGCGCCGGCCGAGAGTCACGCGTGGGTGGAGGCGTACGCGCCCACCTACGGGTGGGTCGCCTTCGATCCCACGCACAACCAAGTGCCGTTCGAACATCACGTGGTCGTGGGATTCGGCCGCCACTACGACGACGTGGCCCCGAACCGAGGCATCTACCGAGGCAAGGCCACGGAGGCGCTTACCGCCGAGGTCCGAACGTCGCCGAGCGACAAGACCGGGGTGATGAACCTACGCGAGGAGATCGGCCAGATCGAAGTCCCCGTCTACACCGAGGTCCCCAACCGAAAGGCGCGAGCCATCGGCCTCGACGAAATCGCCGATCCCCAACAGCAACAGCAGCAACAGTAGCCTACTTCACGTACTTGTCGAGCCACGCGATCCACCGCGCCCACATGTCGAGCAGCGTCTCGCGCGCGACCGGGCCGTGGTTCTCGTAGGGGTATTTGTAGAGTGCGGCGGGTTTGCCGAGCCCTTCGAGGGCCTGAAACATGCGGTCGGAGTTGATCGGATCGGTCCCGACGTTCTGGTCGTCCATCCCGTGGTACATCAGGAGCGCGCCGGTGAGTTGTTCGGCGTAGAGGAGCGGGGACATGGTGGTGTACGTTTCACGCGCATCCCAGAGGAACCGTTGCTCCGCTTGGAACGCCATCGGGGTGAGGGTGCGGTTGTAGTTGCCGTCGCCGGCGATGCCCGCCTTGAAGTAGGGGGTCTGGATCATCGCGTGGGCCGTGCTGAACGCGCCGTACGAGTGACCTCCGATGGCCAGCTTCGTGCGGTCGGAGATGCCTCGGCGCTCCAACTCGTCGATCGTCGCCGCGAGGTTCATCCGCAGGTTCAGGGCGTAGAGGTCGTTCATGCGGCCCTCGGGGCCGACGATCGGGCAGTCCGGTTCGATGACCGCGTATCCCAGGACCACGAGGTAGTCCTTGGTGCTGGCGCCCATGGCCGGGAAGGCGTTCTTGTTGTAGCGCCGTCCACCCTCGTCGTACTGCTTCTGGTCGGTGTACTCGCGCGGATAGAACCAGAAGAACGACTTGAGGCCCACGCCCCCGAGGTGCCATTTGGGCACGCGGGCGGTCACCCAAAATTCGAACCCGTCCGCGCGCTTCACCTTGAAACGGGTCTTGGGAGCCTGGGTCACCTCTGGAGCGAAGTCCCGATTGTCGGTGAGCTTCTTTAGGGAGCCGGACGCTTCGCGCAGGTACGAGTCGGGCACCATGCTGGGCGATTGGCGTGTGAGCACGACGTGTTCCAGCGTGTCGTCCAGCACCGCGGCGATCGTCTCGTAGACGTCGGGCGAGGACTGCCACACCCGGGCCTTTTCGCCCTTGCCGACGGGCACCGCGTCGAGGAAGGGGCGCGGCGCGTCCTTCTCGGGGTCCTTGGCGTACTCGGTGCCGGAGAGGTAGACCCCTCCGCCCGGTGCCTGCCGCACGACGGAAACGCCCAGTGCGTTGTCCTTCATCAGGAGGTCGCCGGGGTCGTCGTAGAAGTCGTCGGCCTTGTCCGTAGAGAGGGGGATCTTGACGCCGGGTTCAGAGAGCTTCACCGCAAACAGCGTCTCGGTGCCGCTCCGCGTTTCGGTGAGGAACAGCGTCTGCATATCCTCGGAGTAGCGCACCGAGCCGATGCGGGTCTCGTTCTCGTAGATCTGTTTGACGTCGTCCTTGCCGAAGGGCGGGAGCCACTGCATGACGCGATCCTTCCGGTCGGCGCCCTCCGGGGGCGCGGCGCCTGCGCCGCCTCGGCCCTGGCGCCCTTGCTCGTCGCCACCGCCGTCCTGGGATCGTGGGGCGGGCGCCTGTTCGAGGTACGAGAAGCCGTTGCCGTCGGGTCGCCAGGACAGCGCGCGCTTCTGGCTGGCTGCTGCCCCGCCCCGAGGGCCGCCGCCCCCGCCCGCGCTGCCTTGGCGCAGCGGACGTTTGCTGATTTCGGCGAGGACCTTGCCCGTAGCGTCCCAGATCTCCTCGACCGTGCCGAAGCTGCTGACCGGAACGATGTACGAGAACGGCTTGAGCATCGTCGTGACGCGCACGTACTTGCCGTCCGGCGAGGGGTCGAACGCGTTGATCATCGCCGGTTTCCCGACGAGTTGCGGCCGTCCGCCAGCCGCATCCAGGAGGGCGAGTTGGGCGGTGGCGAGGTACTCGAGAAGCTCCTGGTCGTAGTCGGTTTCCAGCAGCGCGCGGTACGTGCGCGTCGGGTTCTTGCCGGGCTGCGTGACCTTGACCTCGGGTTGTTTCGGAACGGAGGGAGCCGTGGGAACGGGGCCGCGTCCCTTGGGGATCAACAGGGTGGCGACGCGCTGGTTGCCCGCCCACTGAAGCCTGGTGACGAGCGCGGCGTTGACGGGCTCGGCTCCGATGCGTTGGACCGCACCCGTTTCCGCGTTGGCCACGTAGACGTAGGTGGCCTTGTCGAAGTGGCAGAAGAGCGCCACGCGCTTGCCGTCGGGCGACCACGCGGCGCCGCTCACCTTGGCGTCTTTGGGTGCGAGGATGGGGACGGTGCGGCCCGTCCGCCACTCGTAGAGTTCGTAAGAGTCTGTCCCGCGCGCGCTCAGGGTGCGGTCGCGGTTGGCGGCGACGTCGATCATCTCCCCGCCCAAATTCACATAGGGGCGCGCCATGTCGGCGATGGTCGGCATGCCGCCCGAGTGCGCGATCAGGAACCGGGTCCCGTCGGGGCTGAGGTTGGTCAGCAGCGTGTTCTCATCGCGCGGGGCGTCCACGAGCCGCGCGATCTCCGGCGGCGGCAGGATATACGATTCGGCCTTCAGCGGGTCGTCTTGCGCGTGCCCGAGCGTGCCGAAGGAGACGAGAGCGACGAGGAGGAACGGCCGGAGTTGCATCTTGGCCCCAAGGTTCGCGGGCCGGGCGCGCGTTCCTGCTAGTGGTCCGGGGTCTGGGAGTGCGCGAGCTTGCTCGCCGCCCTGCAGGCGGTGGTTGGGTCTGGGAGTGCGCGAGCTTGCTCGCCGCCCTGCAGGCGGTGGTCGGGTCTGGGAGTGCGCGAGCTTGCTCGCCGCCCTGCAGGCGGTGGTCAGGGGTCTGGGAGTGCGCGAGCTTGCTCGCCGCCCTGCACCCGAGCGGCTTGCCGCGGGTCCTTGACCGCACCCCTCGTCATTCGGTCCCTGCACCCCGACAATTTTGCTGGGTCCTACCATGCAAGGCATCAACTTCCAAATCGAATTCCCCCTCGACGACGGCCGCGTGCTCGTCCATTCGGCCGACGGCAACCGGTTCGTGCGCGCGCCGTACACCTACATCGGCGACGGGTTCGCCACGCACCACAACCCCGCGTGCCTGGTCGAGCCCAGGTTCCGCAAAGCGTACGACCGCGGCATCCACAGCGGGCACAAGATCGGAGGCGGGGGCGACCTGCACATCGAGTGGCGGGTGCACCTCTACTGCTGGGCGGGCTGGCATGCCAAACAGCTCGAAGGCGACTTCGTCGAGTGCGGCGTGAACACCGGTATCTTCTCGCTCGCGATCATGGAGTACACGGAGTTCAACGAAACCGGCAAGAACTTCTGGCTGTTCGACACGTTCAACGGCATTCCCGACGACCAGTTCACGGAGGCCGAACGGCAGATCGGGCTCGACCAGGTGCATGCGGACAGCTACGAGGACTGCTGGGAGATCGCGCAGAAGAACTTCGCGCCTTACCCCGGTGCGCGCCTCGTGCGCGGCCGCGTGCCGGAGAGCCTGCACACGGTTGAGATCGAGAAGGTCGCCTACCTCGGCATCGACATGAACTCGGTCGTTCCCGAGATCGCCGCGGCGGAGCACTTCTGGCCGAAGATGGTGAGCGGCGGGATCATCATGCTGGACGACTACTGCTGGCTGCACCACGTGAACCAGAAGACCGCGTTCGACAAGTTCGCCGCGGAGCGCGGCGTGAAGATTCTCAATCTCCCCACCGGTCAGGGCGTGATCCTGAAGCCGTAGGGGACGGGAATCGGGAATCGGGAGACGGGAATCGGGAATCGGGAATCGGGAATCGGGATTGCCTTACTCTGGCAGTACTGGTAGATCGATTCTTGAAGCCGTTGTGCCTCCCTGGAAGATGCGCTGCGTCGTTTTCTGGAAATCCTCCGCTCTTGCGGTGTAGATGTTCACGAACTTCTGGGGGTTCCGGTCGATGAGGGGGAACCAGGAGGACTGCACCTGCACCATGAGTTGGTGGCCGGGAAGGAACGTGTGGAGGATGTCCTGCATCGGAAACGACATGTGGGTGGGTTTCTCGGGCACGAAAGGTTCGGGCAACTCGAAACTCTCGCGGTAACGACCCCGCATCACCTCGCTCCGCACCAGCATCTGGTATCCCGCCATGGCGCCTTCGGCGTCGTCGGGAAACACGTCGATCACCTTGACGATCCAGTCGGAGTCCGTGCCCGTCGTGGAGACCCAGAGGTCTGCGACCACCGTTCCGGCCACCGTCAGGGGTTTGTCGAGCAGTCCGCTTGTGAAGGTCAACACATCCTTCCGTTTCTCGGCAAAACGCTGGTCGGCGACCATGAAGGTTCGGTTGACCGAGCTTCCGATCGGGTCCATGTAGGGAACTGGGTTCGCGGGGTCGCTCTCGTAGCTGTTGGCTGCCGCGGGCGGCGCGGTGAACCGCATCGTCGAGTCCGGGCAGAAGTAGAGCGCTTGGTAGGCAGCTTCCTTGGGCGGCCAAGCCTCGAGGGTGCGCCACCGGTTCGCGCCGGTATTGAACACCGTGACCTTTGGAAGCGGCTCCACGTCGCTGCCCTTCAGGTAGTGCTGGAAGAACCTCCACTGCAGGTCGCGGAAATACTCGCCCGTCTTCGAGCCGAATTCGACGCTTCCGAGCTTCTCTCCGGAGTCCCCGCCCCACTGCCCGTGAGACCACGGCCCCATGACCAGATACCGCTCGGTGTCGGGGCTTTGGCGATCGATTGCGCCGAACGTGTGGAGCGCTCCGTACAAGTCCTCGGCGTCGAACCACCCGCCGACCACGAGCACGGCGGGCTTCACCTCGCGAAGCCACTGCGCGACGCCGCGGGCCTTCCAGTAAGAGTCGTAGTTCGGATGTTGGAACGTCTCCGCCCAGTAGAGGTTGTCCTTCATGTACTGGTGGGAGTTGGCTAAGGGGCCCATCTTCAGGAAGAAATCGTACAGGTTGGTTCCCGAAGGCATGCGGAATCCGGGCGCGCTTCGCGGGGTGGGTTCGGGGCGTTGCGCACCGAACGAACTCATGAACGAGAACCGCTGGGCCAGAGTGAACGCACCGTTGCGGTGGTCGTCGTCCCCCAGCCACCGATCCGTGACGGGCGCCTGGGGCGAGACCGCCTTCAGCGCGGGGTGCGCGTCGATCAGGGCGTGGGACGCGTAGAACCCAGGCTGCGAAACACCCCAAATCCCCACGCGGCCGTTGTTGGACGGCACGTTCTTCACCAACCAGTCGATCGTGTCGTACGCGTCGCTGCTTTCGTCCACGTCTTGCGGCGTGCGTTTGTCGGGACGGTGAGGCACGCAGTAGACGTGGGCGCCCTCGGACATGTAGCGGCCGCGCACGTCTTGGTAGACGATGATGAACCCGTCTTTGGCGAACTCGCGCGAGGGGCCGATCGAGTTCCTGATCGTGGGACCGTAGGGGCCGGAGCCGTAGGGTGTCCGCTGCAGAAGAATCGGATAGGTCGCGTCCGTGTTCTTGGGGGAGTAGATCGCCGTGTAGAGCTTCACCCCGTCCCGCATGGGGATCATGACCTCCTGCTTGGTGTAATGGTCGCGGGCGACGAAGGGATCCTGGGCGGGCGCCAGGAGGGCGAGGGCCACGATGACGGGATTCACGATCTCCATACTACGCCGAGTCGTGACCGTGTTCCTGTCAGCGGAGCGACAGGGCCAGTGGGTCGTCCCTGGAAGGTGTCGGGTATCGTGGGCTTGACCTTGGCGAGCTCACCCGAACTGGCGGTATTGAGTTTCATTTCTGGCTTTAGAAGCCTGTCGAACCAATCCACGATTCGATGCCATGAATCACGAATATTGATCGGCTTGCTCAGAACATGACCTTCCCCAAAATACCGGACGAACTCAGCTTCTTTCCCAAGCCTCACCAAGCCTGAATACACCTCCTCAGCCTGTGCGATGGAAATGAAGTCCAGGTCTCCATGGAGCATGAGGAGAGGGGTTTCGACGTTGTTGAGATGGAAGACCGGCGAGTTCTCGACCCACCGGAGGCGGTCTTCCCAGAGTGGTACACCCATTCGGCCCTGTCCCGCTTCTGACCAAGAAGAGAAGAAGGAGGCTCCCCCGAAGCTGTAACGGGTGCGCGCATCGAAAATGCCGCTATTGCTGATCAAATCGCTAATACCCGCAAGGGCCACGGCGGCCTTGAATCTGTTTGTCTGCGTGATCAATACATGTACAGTGTATCCGCCGTAGCTATGCCCGATCACTCCAATGTTGTCGGGGTCCGCCACACCCAACTCCACTAGTTTGTCTACCGCCGGGAGTACAGATGGAGGGATCTGATTGATAGGAGACCCTCGATCTCCCTCAGGAGAGAGTGGGATACTTGGCTGCATGACGACGTATCCGCATTGAGAGAGAAGTTGAGGGAGGCAGAGCACGGGATTAAAGGACAGCGGGAAAGCTCGCTCGAGGGTCGTCACCAACGTACCTGCATATACCATTACAACAACGGGATAGCGTTTACCCTTGACATAGGCTGGTGGGTAGAGTAGAGCGCCTTTCAAGTCCTGGCCATCTGAATTGTGGTACCTGAAGAGCTCTTTTCTTCCTGTCGGAATTTCATGGATGTGCAAATTTAGATCGGTGATCCGCACTGGGTCTATGAAGGAGAACTCCGAGCACCACAGGTTGTCCACATCCATATCACTCTTAGAATAGAGAATGGAGCTGTTGCTCCTCCCCAGGTGGAGATCATACAAGGCTGTGTATTGCGGCACACGATCCGATAACAGATGCATGGCACCATTCTTCAAGTCCGCTTTCAGGAGATTCTTTCTCGAATTAGCGGTATCAGTGGTTTCGAGAAGGACGGACCTGCCATCCTCGCTAAAGGCGTATCCAGTTCCCTTAACTCTCAAGACTCCGGATATATTTACATTGGCCGTCTCTTCCTCTGTAGCAAACGTCCGCTGCGGTGGCTGAGTTCCGTCCGAAGATAGAGACCACCACCCTTCTTTATTCTGAGCCAATACATGGCTTCCATCCGGAGACCAGAGATATGACCCTACCGACGCCCGCAAGACATCGGGCTGGGGAAAGACCTTCTCGAAAGATGGGTCCTTGCCTGGAGTGATCATCCTCAATGTGCCGCGCACATCAACCACGTAGAGCTCCCCATTCTTCCTCTCCAAAAGGGAGCGGCTGTCCGGGGACCAAAGGAGCTTGTCCTCCACGTCTTCCATAAGGAGACGCGCGGCACCACCTTCTGACGGCATGACATAAAGATCAAAAAGCTGGATGAAAGTCCCTGGGATCACTCGCTTAAAGGTTTTATACGCAAGAGTCTTCCCATCAGGGGACAGTTGCCAAAGCATGACATCTTTGTTCTCGGACAGTCGCTCCAACTTGCCCGAGCCAATATCCAGGATTCCCAGGTCGACCCGGTTTTCAGCGATCAGGAAGCGGCTGATATCTGACGGAGACTCGGAGCGAAGAACGCTGGAGGTCGTAGCACCCCTTGGGTCCAGGAATGACTTGTAAATCTTGGGGATCAGGAAGAGGGGATTGTCATCCACTCCGGGGTCTACTCTGGTCTCGCTTTCAGGGAGAAGCGGAATAAGCACCTTCTTCCCGTCCTTGGTCCAGGCAGGTCTGTCTCGCTGAAAGAGGGTAGATTTGAGTCTCGGGCCTTCGATCTGTGTGATGTGAGCATTGTGTGCCTGGGCATTGCGACACAGCCAGAGGACGATCTGCCCGTCTTTGTCGCCGTAGAAAGCGAGGTCTTTGCTGTTGGGAGCCCATACCGGATGCCAATAGCTTCTCTTCTCGGGCTTGCCGTTGGTGATTCGCGCGAGCTTTCCTGTTCTTGTGCTGGCGATCCAGATATCTTGGCGGAGAAACGTGACCGGAATGCCCCCAGGCAGTTTTCTTGAATCGCCAAGCGAATAGATGTCATCCTCCTGGAAGCTGCGGGCAATCGTGAAGACCACCCAGTTTCCATCAGGTGAAAACTCGTAATGCTCATAATTGGGATTGGAGATCGACTCCGTCTTCATGAGAGAGTCCAGGAAGCGATCTACTTTGTCCGCGCTAAGTCCCTGCCTGCTTTGAGAAGGGTATGCCAATACCGAAACGACACAGAGGGCAACGACAAGCTTCCACATAAGAACTTCCAGGCGCCAACGGCCTACCGGAGCCGCATCGCCCGAATCGCGCTTTGGGTCTCTCCCGACAGGTACACGCGCTGGGTGGCCTTGTGGAAGTCGCCCGCGTCAGCCGTGTAGATGTTCACGAAGGTCTGCGGGTTGCGGTCGACCACGGGGAACCAGGAGGATTGCACCTGGACCATGATCTTGTGGCCTTTCAGGAACGTGTGGAACACGTCCGGCATCGCGAACTCGAGCTTTGTCGGCTTGCCCGGCACCATCGGCTCGGGGTGCGACCACGAGTTCCGGTACTTCGCGCGCATGGGTTCGCCGCGCACCATCATCTGGTATCCGCCCATCTTCACGTTCGGACCGCGAGGGGAGTCGTTGGGCGCGTCGTCGGGCAGGACGTCGATGAGCTTCACGATGAAGTCGCTGTCCGTTCCGGTGGTCGACACGTACAGGGACGCCGTGACCGGGCCGAGCAGGGTGACGTCCTCGATCAACGGGGGCGTGGAGTAGGTCAGCACATCCTTGCGGCTCCCGACGAACCGCTGATCCTCGAGCATGTACTCGCGGGGCATGCCGGTGGAAACGGTCGCCGACACGGGGACGGGATGGGCGGGGTCGCTCACGTACTCGTCGAACACGGGCCGGCTCCCACGGCTCTCACCCGCAAACGAGAGCCTCTTGCCCGATCGGAGGTAGAGGCTCACCGGCTTGGCCGAGGCAGGGGGCCACTGGTCGAATCGGCTCCAGCGGTCGGCGCCCGTGTCGAACATCATCGCTTCCGGGATGTCCGCTTCGCCGACGCCGCGCAGGTGTTTCTCGAAGAAGGGCATCTGGAGCTTGGTGCGGTAGTCCTCCCCGGTGCGCACGGTGAACACGATGTCGTGCAGCGAGTTTCCGGGCCCACCGTTCCAGGATCCGTGGTACCACGGCCCCATCACGAGGGTGCTCTGGTTCTGCGGGGTGAAGCGTTCGATCGCGCGGTAGATCCGGAGCGGTCCTTGGAGGTCTTCGGCATCGAACCAGCCCCCCACCGTCATGATCGCCACTCCGCCGGCGTTGCGCAGGTGTTGCGGGACGTTCTGGGCTTGCCAGTAGGCATCGTAGTCGCCGTGCTCCATCCACTCGTTCCAAATCGCGATTTGGTTGTGGAGGTACTTGGCGTTGGCGTTCTTGAGCGGGCCCATCTCGAGGAAGAACTTGTAGCCGTCGTTCGTACCGTGTTGGAACACGCGCGGGCCGTAGTCTTGGGTGGGGCCGTCGCGCTTCTTGCCGAACCCCGCGATGAAGTTCATCGCGTGGGGCAGCCAGAAGGCGCCGTTGTGGTGCATGTCGTCGCCGAGCCAGTTGTCGGCCATCGGCGCTTGGGGCGCGGCCGCCTTCAGCGCGGGATGGGGGTGGATGAGGCACTGCGCGGCGTAGTGTCCGGGGAAGGAGGTGCCGTACACCCCGACGCGGCCGTTGTTGGGTTTGACGTTCTCAAGCAGCCAGTCGATCGTGTCCCACGTATCGGTGGTCTCGTCGGCCTCCCCCGGCTTCTTGAGCGGCTTGAACGGCCGCATCCATGCGAACTCGCCTTCCGACATGTACCGCCCGCGCACGTCCTGATACACGAAGATGTAGGGCTTCTTCGTAAACTCGGACTCGGGGCCGAGGCTTCCCCGGAACGCGTCGGGGCCATAGGGGCGGCACGAGTACGGCGTTCGTTGCATGAGGAACGGCGCGTCGGTCACCCCTTTGGGGATGTAGATCGAGGTGAACAGCTTCACCCCGTCCCGCATGGGAATCTCCACCTCCCGCTTGTCGAAATGCTCCCGAACGTAGGCCGGCTGAGCCGACGCGAGGCTCGCCGCGGCAAGGAAGAGGAGGATCCACCGGTGTCGCATGGGAAGAGGGTTCGCCCTCACGCTCCAGGACTCCTCTCGCCGGGCTTGCGGACGGATTCCGTGGAACCTCTCTGGACCCTTGTGAGTTAGGATAGGCATGAACTGGATGTGGATCATTCCTGCGGCGATCGCGGCGGGTACGGTGTTTGCGATGACGACAGGCACAGATCAGAGCAGCGGCACTGACCCCCTCAGCCCGAAGCGGCCGGACAAGGTCGTGAAGACCGACGCCGAGTGGAAGAAGCAGCTCACCCCCGAGCAGTACAAGATCCTCCGCAACAAGGGCACCGAAGCCGCGTTTTGCGGCGTGTTCTACGACAACCACCTCGAGGGCACTTACTTCTGCGTGGGTTGCGGGCTCCCGCTGTTCAAGTCCGAAGCGAAGTTCGACTCGGGCACGGGCTGGCCCTCGTTCTTCCAGCCCGCTTCGAAAGACGCCATCTGGGAGCGGCCGGACAACAGCTATGGCATGCGCAGGGTCGAAGTGCTGTGCGCGCGCTGCGACGGCCACCTGGGCCACGTGTTCGACGACGGCCCCCGCGACAAGGGCGGCAAGCGGTTCTGCATCAACTCCGAGGTCCTCACCTTCAAGAAGAAGGAGTAGGAGGGCATCTTGGATGCCCAGAGGTGAGGGGCCTTACAGGGGCTCTCTTGGGACTTCGGCGCCGCACCAGAGGCACTTGCCGCGGGACCGAGTGAGGGCGGGACGGCCGCAGTGGGGGCAGACCGAGCCTTTGACCGTCCGTTTGCCGTCCTTCTTGCCGTCCTCCTGATCCACGTGGTCCACCCACGCGACGAGTTGCTCGTCCGTGTAGCCGTGATGCTCCTTGAGCAACCGCCACAGGCCTGCGCAGGCCAGTTCCAGGGCATCCACCCTCATCTCAAGCGTCTTGGCCTCGTGGGAACGCTCCGGGGTGCGAGAGGTGATCGAGATTTGCGCATCGCTGGATCGTACAAGTCCGAGAAGTCCGCCTAACATACACCGATTGTAACGGTTCGACGGACTGTCTGGTAGGGGCTCGCACGCCCGGTGGCTACCTGGAGGTTCCTAGTGTAGTGAGTCAATAATCTCAGGGCAGCGAGGCCCCGGTTGGGCCCTCCGGGCCCCTCGCCCCTCTGGGGGAGAGGGGTTGGGGTGAGGGGCCCGTTTTGCGCGGTTTCAGCTTCAATTCCAGCGATCCGGACCCCTCACCCCCAGCCCCTCTCCCCCGGAGGGGCGAGGGGTGCCTCTTGCGCCTTTCGCCACGGCCCGCTGGGAAACTAGTGAGACACTACACTAGTTGTTGCCGCTCAGTCCAAGGTGTTTGAGGAATGCGTCGACCTTCGGTTCGCGGCCGAGGTAGTCCCGAAGCATGTCCATCTCGTCCTCGGTGCCGCCCTTGGCCAGGATTTTCTCCCGGTAGTACTGACCCGCCTCGGGGTTCAGCACACCCAGCTCCTCGAACCGCTGCCACATGTCCTGCGCGTAGACGAGCGACCAGAGGTAGCCGTAGTACGCGCCCTGGTAGCCCGTGAGGTGGCCGAACGCCGCCTGGTAGAACGTTCCGGGCACGCGCTTGTACGGCAGGGTCTTTTCAAACACGTCGTACATCACTTTCGTGGTGTCCACGTCGCCGCTGGGCACGGTGTGGAACGCCTGGTCCATCTCCCCGAGGAACAGTTGGAACTCGGTCTCGATCCCGCTGCCCACGTTGCGCGCGGCCAACATGCCGTCGAGCAGATCGTCGGGAATCGGTTCGCCGGTTTTGTAGTGCTTCGCAAACGTCTTGAGCACCTCGCGGTTCCACACCCAGTTCTCCATCATCTGCGACGGCGCCTCGACGAAGTCCCGCGCCACCGCGGTGCCCGAGAAGCTCGCGTACTTGACGTGGGTCAGGATGTTGTGGAGCCCGTGGCCGAACTCGTGGAAGAACGTCTCCACCTCGTCGTGCGGGAGCAGCGAAGGCTTGTCCGCCGTCGGCTTCGTGAAGTTGCACACCAAGGCGGCCAGAGGCAGATGCACCTCCGGGCTCGAAGCCTCCTCACGCGGCTGGAGGCCCCAGCACGCGGCGTGGTTGTACTTGGCTTCGCGCGGGAACAGGTCGGTGTAGAGCCGCCCCAGCATCTTGCCGGTCTTCTTGTCCCACACCTCGTACAGTTTCACGTCGGCGTGCCAGATCGGCATCCCCAGCTCGGAGGCCTTCGACGTGACGTCCCGGTACTCGATGCCGTAGAGCTTCGACGTGATGTCGAAGATCCCGTTGACCACGGCCTCGAGGGGGAAGTACTCCTGCACCTTCTCGCTGTCGACGGCGTACTTCTCCTTGAGCAGCACGCCCTTGTAGTACGTGTAGTCCCACACGTTGAGAACCGCGTTCGGGTCCCCTGTGTGCTTGCGTTTGACCGCGACGAGCTCCTCTTCGTCCTTGTCGGCTTTCTTCTTGACGATGGGGATCAGGTCGTCGTAGAACTTGCGGATCGTCTCGGAGTTCTTGGCCATCCGCGTCTCGACCTCGTAGTCCACGCGGTTCTTGTAGCCAAGGAGCTGGGCGGCCTCGGCGCGCAGCTTGATGAGCTTCTCCAAAATGCGGATGTTGCGCGTCCCGCCGCGGCGTTTGTGCGCGATGTAGAGCTTGTGGCGCGTGGCCTCGTTTTCGCAAAACTCCTGCGCGGCGCCGTACGTGGGCGCGTCCATCCCCACGAGGTAGAGATCGCCGCTGCGGGGGGTGCGGTTCAGCACGTCCTCGGGCAGTCCCTTCAGCTCCTCGGCGGTGCAGGCGACCTTGGTCTCGTCCTCCGCGATGTTCTGATCGAACTCGATGCTCAGCTTGTTGAGCTCGACCTCGATCTCTTGGAGGCGCTTTCGCTTCTCGGGGGTGAGATCCATGCCGGCGCGCCGGTAATCGCGGAGGGTGTGCTCGAGAAGTCGCTTCTCCTCGCCTTCCAGCTTTGGATTCGTTGCGGCATAGGCCTTCACGGCCTTGTACAAATCTTCGTTCTTGCCAAGGGCGATCGACCAGTTGCTCACCTCCTCGTCGGCCGCCCGGGCCGCGTCGCGCTCGGCGGGATCCGTCGAGACGAACTGCATGAAGAGCGTGAGGGACGTCTCGCGATCCAGTCGCGCGAGGACGCGGTCGAGGGCACCGAGGGTGTTGTCGAAATTGCGCTTTGAGTCGGGGACGGCGACGATCCAGTCGATCCCGGCCTCAGCCTTCTTGAGTGCCGCGGCGACCGCCGGCGGAATCTTCGTGTCTTCGGAGCGTGGAGTCCCGAACGCCGGGGCGAACGCGGCTGCCACCAGCATCGCCGCCGCTAGGGCGAACTTGAGGGATCGCTGAAACTTCATCATTGTTCTCCTTCATACGCGTCCGAGGCGCCCCGCGTCAAGGCTTGGCGCATCGAACCCTGCCGATGCGTCGTCGCTACCCTAACGATGGAACCCCAAAACTTGGTGCCGACGCTCGCCTGTCTGTTCTTCGCCGCGGCGTTTCTCCAATCGAGCTTGGACAAGCTGTTCGATCGGCAGGGCAACCTCGAGTTTCTGCAGGGCCACTTCGCCAAGACCCCGCTAGCCCGTTTCGTGCCGGCGATGCTGCTCTCCGTGACAGTCATGGAGTTTGCGAGCGGGGTGCTCTGCCTGGTGGGCGCGGCCTCCCTCTGGTTCTTCCCCGGAGACTGGGCCACGGTCGGGCTCGGGTTGGCGGCGACCACGTTGCTCATGCTCTTCACCGGCCAGCGCATCGCCAAGGATTATGTGGGGGCGGCGGTGCTTGCCGGGTACTTCGCAGTCGCTCTGATCGGGTTGGCGGCGCTGCCGCTCGCGGTAGGTACGTAGTCGCTCTTACCAGGCTTCAGAGGGGCTCTCCACGATCCGACAATTGCAGGGATGGAAACGCAGGGAAGCCCTGAAAGCCCGACGCTGGGATGCGTCCTAACCCATTTGAGCCGGGCGCTCGACCTCGGTGAGGGCGTGCCCGCCGGCCACGCATTTCGAACCGCGCGGATCGCTCAACGGCTCGCCGTCGAGCTGGGTCTGTCGGAGGGCGAGCGCTGGAGCCTGTACTGGGCGGCCCTGCTCAAAGACAGCGGAGGCTCGGCGAGCGCCGCTCCGATCGCCGAGGCTTTTCGCTGCGACGACGTCGCGAGCAAAGGAGCCATCAAGTTCGTGGACTGGAGCCAAGCCAGCCACACGACCCGCTTTGCGGTCACGCAGATGGGACCCCAACGCTCTTGGCTGGCCCGGCTGCGCTACTTCGCCGGGATGACCGTTTCTCCGAGCAGGGTGCTGGAGGAGGCGATTCGCGTCCGCAGCGCCCGAGGGGCGGGGATCGTGCGCACTCTGGGGCTTGGGGAGGATGTCGCCCGCGCGATTCTCTCGCTCGACGAGCACTGGGATGGCCAGGGTGGTCCCGAAGGACTTTCCGAGCGTGCCATTCCGGTTCTGGCCCGGGTCCTTTGCCTGAGCCAGACCCTCGAAGTGTTCACGACAGCCGAGGGTGGACACGTCGGCTACGACGTGGCGCAGGAGCGTGCGGGACGTTGGTTCGATCCCGACATGGTGCGGGCAGCGCTCGCCTTCGAAACCGATACCGAGTTTTGGCGCGATCACGCCCGGCATGCCCAGGGAGAGCCAGTCGAGCTGGAGACGCCTCCGCTGGCAGAGTCGCGCGAGTCCGGGGCGATCGATCGCTTGAGCGAGGCCTTTGCAGGGATCGTCGATGCCAAGTCTGCGTTTACTGGGGAGCACTCCGCGCGCGTGGCACGCTACGCGGGCGCAATCGCCGCCTACTTCGAGCTTTCCGAGGTCCAATGCGGGCGCCTCCGCCGCGCGGCGCTGCTGCACGATTTGGGCAATCTCGCGGTTCCGAACACCGTACTCGACAAAGCCGGGGGCCTGACTCCCGAGGAGTTCCAGATCGTGAAGACCCACGCGCGACGCTCGTACGAAATCCTGCACGGCATCGAGGGATTTGCGCGCGTGGCGGAGATCGCCGCCGCCCACCACGAGCGGTTGGATGGACGCGGCTACTGGCGCGGACTGGACGCAGACCAGTTGGATCTCGAGATGCGCATCCTCGCCGTGGCGGAACAGTTCGACGCGCTCTCCGCGCAACGCCCGTACCGGGCCGCCCTTCCGTTGGACGAGGTGCTGCGGCTTCTCAAACGGGAGGCGGACGTCGGCATCGACGCGGACTGCGTCGAGGCCGTGCACGCCATCTTCGGCAATCGGCGTCAGGCCCTGGCCGCCTAGGGCGCCCTGCTAGAATCCTAGGAATGGACTCCGAGAAGCGCGTGTTCAGCGAAAAGGAGGCTTCCGAAATCGTGCAGCGCGCGGCGAGGCTCCACGAGGCGGCATTCGAGTCGTCGACGCCCTACACCCCCGGGATCACGCGCGAGGAGCTGGTGCGCATCGCCAAGGAGATCGGGGTCGACCCCAAGTTCATCGAGCAGGCGATTCTCGAGGGGGCTGGGCCGGAGAGCCGAAAGGGCGTCTTGCATCTCACCGAGGAGTTCGAACAGGTCGTCCAGGGCGAGCTGAGCCCGGATCGGTTCGATCTTGTTCTCGACGAGCTCAAGGTCATGAACCGCCATCAGGGGGTGGGGGCCACCCAGGTCGGCCGCACGTTGCAGGCGACGCACTGGACCGGGTTGTCGCAAGCCCAGGTCCAGATCACGTCGCGCAGCGGCCGCACGCGCGTGAATGTGAAGTCCAACGCGCTTTTCGCATGGTTGTTTGCCCTTCACCCGGCGTTCATCCTCAGCGTCATCGCTTTGGCGTCGACCGGGGAGCATGGGATGATCGCCACGGGACTCGCGATCACCGGGGTGCTCGCGGCTGCGGGGTGGACGGGGTTCCGGGCGCTGCTGAAAAAGGGGCATCAACGGGCCGGACAGCTGGCCGAACGACTCTCGCGGACCATCGCGGAGGACAACGCCGCTCAGGCGCATCGCGAGTCGAAGCAGGCTGCCGATGCCGAGGAGTTGCGTCTGCGTCTCGGCGACGGGCCGAACCCTTAGCGTTCCCCACTTCATTTCCCGATAATGGGTTTCAAGGTGTCCGTGAACGAGCAGTTCGAATCCCAAGAGAACCCCAAGACCGAGGAGGCGCGCGATGCGGCGAACGCCTGGATCGCGCGATTCGCCCCATTGGTCATGGAAGACGAGGTGTTGACGGCCCCCGAGGTGCGTGCGCGCCTCGCAACGGTCGAAGCGCTTCGTTCGGACAGCGGGGAAGTGCGTCGCGGGCTCCAGGTCTACGGCTCGGATGCGGATTGGGAGTTGTCGAGCACTCTCGACCGCGCGATCGCTCAGTTGGATTCGGTCGAAGAGGGCTTTCGCAAGCAGTTGGGCCTCCTCGCTCCGGGCGACCCCGAGGGCAAGGCGAACCTCGAGCGATTGAACCAACGGCTGACCGAACGATCGGCGCGGCAAGAGCTTGGGCTGCAGGCGGAGGCGGAGATGCCCGCCGTGCTCGAGGAGAAGACCTCGCCGGCGAACTGGGCGGCCGCGGGGGGCATCGGACTCTTCGGGTTTGGATGGACCAGTTTCACCACGTTTCATGCGGTGCTGATGATCGGCGGGATGTATTCGGCCTTCGGAATCGGAGCGCTCGCGCTGCTGGGGTTCTACGCGATTTTCTTTGCGGTGGGTTTCGCGATGCTCGGCGCGGCCGTCAACGCCGCCAGCGACGAGTCGATCGAGTTGGACGGGCGCAGCCTGACCGTGCGCCGCAAACTCGGGTGGTGGGTCCGCAAAAAGCACTACAGCTTGGGCCCCGAGGCCAAAGCCGAGATCGGGAAGGTGAACGCCGTCAAGATGGGCGCAGGCAACTCGAACAGCGTCATGCCCGCGATCGTGATTCCGGATGCGCAGGGTCGCCCCGTTTCCTTTGGTTCGGGCAAGACCGTCGAGCAGCGCAAGGCGTTGCGCGATCGGATCAACGCGTATCTGGCCGTGACGCGTCCCTGACCCTCGCGCACAGATCCGCCGCTGCGGCCGGCCACTCGGGGAACTGAAACTCGAAACCGGCGCGAAGCAACCGCGTCGGCAGGACCCGCCTGCTCTTGAGCACGAGTTCGGATTCGGTGCCCATCAGGCGGGTGCCGATCTCGATCATCCAAGCGGGTGCGGGCAGACCGAAACGCGCTCCCCACGCCTCGCGAAGCACGTGCATGAACTCGCTGTTGGGAATGGGGTTGGGGGAGGCGAGGGCCACGGGGCCCTCCAACTCCTCATGGTCGATGAGGAAAAGGACCGCCGCACCGAAGTCCGCTTCGTGAATCCAGGAGACGTACTGCCGGCCATCGCCCATCGCTCCACCCAACCCCTTACGCACGAGTCCGAGGAGGACGTCGAAGACGCCGCCCCGGTCGGGGCTGAGGGTGAGCGCGGAGCGCATGGCGACCTTTCGAGTGTGCGAGGTTGGGGCCTCCGCCAGGGTCTGCTCCCACGCCTTCGCCACATCGATGCTGAAGTTCCACGTGTCGGGCGCGCCGGGTTCGTTGCCGCCGAGTTCGCCGGTGACGTCGTCGTTGGGGGCGTCGTAGCGGTGGCGATAGATCGTGGCCGTGGAGGCCTGCAGCCACACGGCCGGGGGCGACTCGGCCTGGGCGATAGCCTGACCGATGACGCGGGTCGAATCCACCCTGGAATCGAGGATCGCGCGCCGGTTCTCGGGCGTGTACCGGCAGTTCACGCTCCGGCCCGCGAGGTTGATCACAACATCGGCCCCGTCGACGGCATCGGCCCACGGCCCCAGGGCTTTGCCGTCCCACTGCATGGTGTCGGGCGTGGCCTCTCGTGTGAGCACGACCACTTCGGCGCCCCTTGGTTTCAAGGCGCGCCGCAGCACCGCGCCCACCTGTCCGCTCCCGCCCGCGAGGACGACCTTCACGGCAGGAGCGTACCGCTCGAGCAGGTCCATGAGGAAACCCTCTCGCGGTTGAGCCGTCCCAACTGCATGAGTCTTCTGGCGGCCATCGTCCTCCTCGGTCCGCAAGGCGTGCAGGCGGGCACAAGCCTCCGTTTTATGCAGCCCGCGGTTTACCGGGCGGGTTCCGTACCGGATCCGTTGGCAGCGGGCGGGTACGGGGCGTCCGATAACGCTCCCAAACCCATGTGGGACAAGCGACTGCTAGCCGAGGGACCCAAGGCCACCCTCACGCCGGGCAGGGACCAGCTCATCCTCACCGTCACAAACGGTTCGAAGACCGACATCTGGTTTCATGCTGCGGACAGCAATCTCTTGGGCTACCTCGAGGCGAAGGACGCGCGCGGCGTGTTCCGGCCGATCCAGTACCATCAGTGGTACACCTGCGGCAACAGCTACCACCGGGTGGGGCTTCCTCCTGGAACGGGGTGGACTTTCAGCGTGATGCCGAGCCCTGGGACGTTCCACTCTACGGTCCGGTGGCGCTACCGGCACCAAGGCTCGGACCTCGTTTCGAACGAGTTGCGACAGTCGATCTCGCTGACCGCATTCGACCTGGATCCTGGCGTCAGTGCCCATCACGAATTGTGGCTCGAAGGCGACTATCCCGTGCTCGGGCTTAAGGGAATCCGACGCCGGTAGCGGCTTCCTTCACGCCTGGCGAGCCATGGAAACGTGCCTCCGCCAGGGTCGCGAAGGCACCTCTTGAGCTGGCCGGCGCTGGCGACCTGCCCACAATGGAACATGCCCAAGGTCAATTTGGTAGACGCCTTTGCGCAGATCGACGCGTACTGGTCCCCTCGCATTGTTGCCGAACTCAACGGACAACACGTCAAGCTGGCCAAGCTGAAGGGGGAGTTCGTGTGGCACGCCCATCCGGATGAGGACGAGTTGTTCCTGGTGGTAGCGGGTCGCCTGACCCTCGAGATGCGCGAAGGGAACATTGAGCTTTGCCCCGGCGAGTTCTATGTCGTGCCGAGGGGAGTGGAACATCGGCCGGTCGCTCACGAGGAGGCGCACGTGCTGCTCTTCGAGCCTGCGGGCACGCGCAACACGGGAGATGCGGGCGGCGATCGGACCGTGGACCCCGAGTGGCTGTGACCTTCGGCCCGCAGGCGGGTTCGAACCGGCCTACAATGTCCTCATGTCGATCGAGATGCTCAAGACTGCCGGAGTCGCCGTTCTCCTGGCGGGTGTGTTCGTCGTCGTACCGATCGTGGCGATTCTTCTCGAGCACCAACGTCGGATGGCGAAACTCATTCGCGGGGAGAAGGACGAGCCCTCCGAGCTGATTCACCTCCTGTCAGGCACCCCAAAGAGCAACTCGCAGCTCGAGGCGCGCATCGAGGCCCTGGAGGCGGAAGTGCGTGAGCTGCGCAACCAAAGCTCGTTGTCATCGCTCAACGCGCCCTAGGTCTTCACCTCGCGGAGTCAAGTTCGCGGCCCTTCGGCGTCAGAAGGTACAGGCGCGTTTCGTATCCCGCCTCCGCCTTCGCCACAATCACTCCGCGATCGTTGATGGCGAGGGCCTCTTGCATCCCGTCCCGATGCACGTTCCACAGGTCCCGCAAGGCCCCGTCCTTCCACACGTAGGCATGTGTCTCGGTTCCGTCGAAGGTGAAGGCGCCAACGATTTGGCCGAGCCCGTTGATCGCCCGTGCGTCGGACCACTTCACCTTTTCGTCGAAGAGGTGGGTCGTGGCACCTGACTTCCAGAGCACGGCGCGGGAGCCGACCCGGCCCACGGCGAGGCCCTGCCGGTTCACAGCGTTGAGCCAATCGTAGGAGCCCTCCGGAACAAGGTCGATCCATCTCGTTCCGTTGCGGATGGCAGGTTGCGTTTTCTGGGGACTCATGCCCTCGCCGAAGCCCTGAAAGCGGTTGCCATAAAAGCGACCCTTGGCGTCGATCCCCTCGAGAATGAAGCTGCCGAGTTGGAGTTTGGACCACTTGCCACCGTTCCAGCACAGGAGGCTCTCGGTTCCGGCGACCCACACGGCCCGTTCGGGCGTCACCGCGACGGCTCGCCCCTCGAGGTAGGGCAGGACCGTCAGGCGCGCCTTGGCCCATCCGCCCTGGGGATCGGGGGTCCACGTGGCGGGGTGATCCCGGTGGTCGACCATCACGTCGCCCACGAGGAGTTGCGCGGTGCCCGCATAGACATGGCCGTACTCGGCCTTTCCCAGCGGAAGGCCGGACAACGTGCCCTTGCTCCACACGAACGGCTTCGCGAAGAACGTCTCCCCATGGACACCGACCGAATCGCACGTGAACCCTGCCACGGTGTCGTCCTCAAGGAGCGTCACTCCGCCGATCCAGGTGCGGCTAACTGGCCCGCGCGTGGGCATCGACAGCACGAGGGTGGTGTCGTAGGCCGTCGGGTTCTGGCTGGCGAGAGCCACGAGGATCAGCGCGCCGAGCATGTGATTTGGACGCGCGTGGGAAGGGGGGCGTCACTGGAGTGCTTCGAGGAGCTGCCCTGGGTTGAAGGGTTTGAAAAGGCGCAGCCTCACGTTGGGAGGCTTTCCGCCTGGCGGCCATCGCGGGTCGTCGTCGTCGATGTCTCGTTCGACGGAGAGAAGCACGACTGGAATGTCGCACAACTCGGGGTCCCGAGCCATGGCGTCGAGGACTTCCCACCCGCTCACGACGGGCATGAGCGTGTCAAGAACGACTAGGTGCGGCTTGTCTGCACGCATCTTGACCAGTGCTTCGACCCCGTCGAAAGCCGTGTCGATCGTGTAGCCTTGGCGTTCGAGATTCACCTGGATCAGCCGCACGATATGCCGCTCGTCGTCCACGACGAGAATGCGTTGCGGCCTCCCCATCCAGCCTGATTCAGGAGCGAGTGAAACCACAAGCCTATTATCTCATCGTCTCCCTCGGCACCCTCTCTGGCTCACCGCTTCGTACATCAGCACCGTTCCTGCCATCGCGACATTGATCGAGTCCGTTCCCGCGGACATGGGAATGCGAACAAACCCGTCGCACGAGTCGCGTTGTGCTTCGGAGAGTCCCTCGCGCTCGCTCCCCAGCATCAGCAGGACCGGGCGGCGAAGGCTCACGCGCCGCACCTCGGTCGGCGCCTTGGGGCAGGCTCCCAATACGGTGAGCTCGTACCGCCGGTTCCAAGAGCGGAACGCGCGATGCGAAGTCTGTACAATCCTCAAGGAAAACACGCCTCCCATCGACGCCCGGACGGATTGCGGTGCGTAGACATCGGTTCGGTCCCTTGGAGGGCCGAACACCATCAGGCCGCTTGCCCCGAACGCAGCGGCCGAACGCATCAGCGTCCCCAGATTCCCAGGCGTCCGTAGGTTCTCGACGCCGATCCAAAGGTCGCGTTGCCCGACGTGACTGGGAAGAGGATCCCACCGCTGAGGGCACACAAGGAGGACACCCTTGGGCTCCCTCGCAGCGGAGAAGGACTGGAAGTCGGCGCGGGACACTTCGAGTAACGGAATGCCTCGGTCCTTCGCGAACTCATCCATCTCGCACCTGGCGGGGTACGAAAGCAGCGATGGGCTTCTCGCCAATCCGAGGATGGGGGTGGCGTTCGCCACTGCGGAGTGGAAGGAGCGGAGCCCTTCGGCGGGGAAGAGGCCCAGGCGATCACGGATCGACCGGTCGCCGAGGGAAACGAGGAACTCGGCGGTCAACCGAGGAAGCGGTTGGGCGCGGGGAGCGCGCGGCTTGGGATCAAGCCGCATCCTCCTGGCGCAGAGTCGCGCGGGTCTCGGTGCTCAACATGAGGAGAATTGTACCGGGAGGTGTAATCGAGCGGTTACAATGGACCTTCGTGAAGGGACCGATACGGTTCCGCAGGAGGTAACAAATGACTCGAAGA
>JAMLGR010000020.1 GCA_023957775.1 Fimbriimonadaceae bacterium
CTCGCCGTCTCCACCGCCCTTTGCCAGGACGATCCTGGGTTCGGGCACTCGCATCACGGGTCCGCCTTCGATTCCGGCATGCGGACCAAGCCTTGGAAGATCGAAGGGATCGGCACCGCGCCCTTTCCCATCTCGACCAAGAACGCCGAACTGCAATCCTGGTACGACCAGGGGAACGCCCTCCTCCACTCCTTCTGGTTCGAAGAGGCCGAGCGGTCGTTCCGGTGGTGCCTCAAGATGGAGCCGGAGAACGCGATGGTCTACTTCGGACTCGCGCGGTGCGGCCTCAGTTGGTTCACCATCGGCTCGGGCGACGATCCCAGCCTGACGCGCTTTCGGGACTTCCTCAAGGAGGCCGTCAAGCGCAAGGGCACGGTCACGGAGCGTGAGCGGCTCTACATCGAAGCGTGGGACGCGGCGTGGAGCAAGACCGGCGAAGAGTCCACCAAAGAGATCGTCCAGCGGCTCCAAAAGCTGTGCGTTCTCTATCCGAACGATATCGAGGCGAAGGCCCAACTCGCATTTTTCAACATCGGCCAGGGAAGCCAACTCGCCAACGAGTTCCTGATCCAACAGATCCTCGCGGTCAATCCCATGCACCCCGGCGCCCACCACGCACGCATCCACACGTGGGACGATGTGGACAGCGCCCAGGCCGTCGCCAGCTGCGAGCTGTACGGCAAAGCCGCGCCCGGGATCGGCCACGCGCTCCACATGCCCGGCCACATTTACTCCAAGATCGGCATGTGGCACGAAGCGGCCATCGCGATGGACAGTGCCACCCGCGTCGAGCTGAAATACATGAACGATCGGCTCGCCCTGCCTTTCGAGAACTGGAACTACCCCCACAACCGCGACTACCTTTGCTACATCCAGGAGCAACTGGGCCGGGCCGAGGACAGCATCCGGGGAGCTCGGGACATCATGCGGTCACCCAAGGACCCGGGCAACTTCGTCAGCGGCTACCCGGCGGTCCTTGCCCTCACCCGGGCGCTGCTCAAGTTCGAGCGCTGGGACGAGATCCTCGACGAGAAGACGTTCCCTGCGGCCGAGAACCCCATCGAGGCGCTGACCGTGGGGGCCGCGAAGGTGATTGCGCTGGCCGAACTCGGACGCACGCGTGAGGCGCGCGAGGCGCTGAAGGGTGTCCAAGAGGAGCCCAAGAAGCAGCTCGAAGCGATGATCGCGAAGAACCCCGACAAGGCGGACGAGATTCGCAAGGAGGCCGGAGCGTTCGCCCCACTCCTCCTGAAGACCGCGGAAGCCAAGGTCCTTCTTGCCGAAGGAAAGCGGCTGAACGGCATCCGCCTCCTCCTCGAGCAGGCCGAGAAGGAACGGCTCGACCGGGAAGCGCACAACTACCGGAACGACCCCCCGTTCGACCCATGGCCCATCATGCGCCTCGTCGGAGACGCTTATGCCGCGGGAGGCGACCTCACAAGCGCGATCGAAGCGTATGAGACCGCCCTGGCCCAAGAACCCAACGACGCCTGGTGTCTGGCGGGTCTGGCCAAGTCCTTCGCGGCGCGAGGGGACGCGGCCAGCGCGAAACGCTACGCCGGGCGGTTCCTCGCGGTGTGGAGCGGCGCCGATCGCAACCTTCGCTGGACCAAAGAAGTGCTGGCCCTTGGCTTGAACGCGACGCCGAAGGCGGAGACGATGAAGCCGGAACGGGTCTACGTCCCCGCTGCGCTCGACCCGATCGGGCCCAGCAACTGGCAACCGTTCCCCGCGCCGAGCCTTGACTGCGTGGACATGGAGTTGAATCCCGTCAAGCTCTCGGACTACCGGGGCCAGAACGTGCTGCTCGTTTTCTACCTTTCGGACCAGTGCGTCCACTGCATGGAGCAGTTGGGCAAGATCAACGAACGACTCGGCGAATTCTCCGATGCCAACACGGTCGTTCTCGGAGTCAGTGCGACGTCGCCTCAGGCCAACAAGGACTCGGTGACGCTTGCGCCGTTCAAGGTGAAGCTCCTGTCCGACGTGGACCACTCCAACGCGCGACGCTTCTCCAGCTACGACGACTTCGAGGACCTCGAGCTGCACGCCACGATCCTGATCGACGCCGACGGGAAGGTCCGTTGGAAGCGAACCGGTGGAGATCCGTTCGACGACGTGGACTTCTTGCTCGGCGAGATCAAACGCTGGGGGCTACCAGGCTAGCGCGGCGGTCGCTGCTTGACGATTCGTGTTGGAAGCTGATTGGCTTGGACTCTTCCAGCTCGTGGCATCGCCGCCACGACGGGGCTGACATTGGCGAGCCCAACCTGTGGCGCTGTAGGTGCGCCCCCTCCCATTAGTACCGCGGAAGCGCTATCATACGACCATGGTATGGGTTGCCGCCTTTCTTCCCCTGCTTGGGCACTGCCTCGGCCCCGACGCCGTGGACTTCGATGCGAAGGCCGCGCCCTTAGGCCAGGTGCTCGAGAGGCTCGCGGCGGGCACGGGCTCGAAACTGGCCGCTTCGCCCAAGATCGCGCGCGAGATCGTGTTCGTACACGTCCAGGGCGTCCGGTTGGACGAGCTCAAAGCGAAACTGGCGGAGGCGGTGGTGGGAGAGTGGACCCGCGAGGGCGAGACCGAGGTGCTTGGCCGCGGCCCGGCGCAGGAACGCGCGATCCGGAGCGAGCACCTCGCGTACCGGCGCAAGTTGGTGGACGCGGCGCTCAAGGACGCCCAGGCGGAGCTGGAACATCCGTACAACGCCCGGGCGCTGGCCGCGGGATTCGCCGCTCTCCCTACCGAGGCGTCGGTCCGAAACGATCTGACGGCCGGGCGGGCGCGCTACCTCCGCGAGCGGTCCCTTATCGCACAAGGGCCGCTCTCGAGGCTCCTCAAGCGCCTGGTGCTTGCGTGTGATCCTCGCGACCTTGCGGCGGTCGGACCTTTCTCAAGGGCCCTGTTCACGACGAGCCCAACCCAGATGCAACGCGGCTTCGATCGGAAGAAGTTCGATGCTGCGGTGGCACTGTTTGCCAAGGAGCAGCAGGCCTGGATCGACGAGGCCGCGAAAGTCACCCTCGCGCCGGACCCCGGCGCCACCGTGAGCGATCCCCGCACGCAACTTCGATTCAGTCCGTCCCAGTCCCGGTTCGTCCTCGAAGTGCGGCGGGGCGAGATGACCGCCCTGTTCAACGTCAATCTCCAGATCGGCAAAGCCCCCTGGGGCCAGATTGTCAACCAGGCGAGCTTTGCGGACCCGGCCCGCTCCTTCATGGACGCGCACATGTTGCCGGGACCACCCCTCGCGGACGATAGGGAGGTCGAGCTGTCGCCGGACTCCAGGGAGTTCGAAGACGCGTTTCGGATTGCCGCCGAGGCTGCGACGCCGGCGACCATAACCCCCAAACTGCGGCAGCTCATGCTCGGCGTCGAAACGAACGATCCGCTGAGCTGGGTCGTGAGCGATGCGCTCGCGGCCTACGCCGAAGTCAAAGGCGTCAACCTGGTTGCGGCCGTGCCCGATCGCGCGCTCACTTGGGCGCACTTCATGGCGCGTGGGCAACCCCTTCGGGTCAAGACGTTCATGCAGGCGCTTCTGGGCTCGGAGACCGTGCGGCTCGACGAGACCGAAGGGTGGGCCGTTCTCGTGCCGGCGGACCGCTTCGAGGCCGCGCTCGATTTCACTCCCAGAAGCGCGGTGGCCGCGCTCGTCAAGAGCGTGTTCGAGCACGGCCGCCTCGATATGAAGGAGTACGCGCGATACGCCTTTGCCTCGAAGCGGCTCAATCGGGGCGGAATCGGAGACTGGTTCCTCGCCATGATCGATCGCTCGGTGCTCGGGGCGAGCGATCGCACCGACTGGAATGGCCTGAGGCTCTACGGCTCCCTGAGTGAACTCCAACAGCGGGACCTGGAAGCGGGCGCCCGGCTGCCGTACGCAGGCATGAATCTCGAACAGCGCGCCATCATCGAGCGGATCGTTTTCGGTGGCGAGATTCGGAGCGAGGTGCAGACCGGTAGCGGAATCACCAAACTCTCCGCGACGTCCGTCGAACCGACCGACGCGTTTCCCACGGGAGTGCCGGCGACTTGTGTGGTGACCGGGCGGTCCCTGGTCCACCCCACACTGGTCGCCTACGGCAAGGACGCCGAGGGCACCGTTCGGCCGCTTCGAGGGCTGGACCCCTCCAATTTGGCGGGAATCGAACTCAACGTTCGAGGCGATCCCGAACAGATGGCGATCTACGGCGTGGCCAACCTGGTGGGATACGCACCCGGCGCGGATAAGAAGGTGATGCTGCGCGTCGAAGTGGTGCCCGGCGTTTGGACCGAGAGCGTGATCACGATCGCCGATTACGATCCCAAGGCGAACCCTGTCTCCTGGGAACAGTTGCCTGAGCCCTATCGGGAGCAGATCGCCAAGGCCATCGAGTCGATCAGGGCCCGAAAGGCGAACCCGCCCACGCGAAGCGTTCCGCCGCCCCGCAGGAGATATCCCTAAGCCTCTTGATGAACCCTTGCACTCGCTGGAAGCCTCTTCAAGGGCAGGTCCCCCGCTCAGAATCCGACGGGGACCGGTGCACACACCATGAATCAACGCAACGGATCCTCCCACTTCACAGCGCTCGTCGCCCTCGTCCTTGTCCTCGCGGCGCCGCCGCAGCTCGCCGCTCAGGGAATGGGCCGGGGCAACCAGCAGGACATGGCGACCATCCACGCCCTCCTGGGTAACAACACCAAGATCAAGCGCACGGTCACCAAGCTCAAGAACGGCGTGGAGACCCTCACCGAGTCCAGCGATCCCGCGGTCGTCGCGATGATTCAGGCGCACGCGGCGGCGATGCAGGCGCGCCTGAAACAACGGCGGCCGATCCGCCAGTGGGATCCGCTCTTCGTGGAGCTCTTCGCCAACGCCTCGAAGATCACTTTTGCCATGGAGAAGACCGAGCGCGGGGTACGCGTAGTCGAGACCTCCAAGGACCCCTACGTGGTCACCCTGATCCAGTGGCACGCCGAAGGGGTCAACGGATTCGTCAAGGAGGGGATGGCGGGCATGCACAAGGAGCACCCGGCGCCTCCGAAACCCGGCGGTGGAACGGCCAACGCCTTCGCCGGGATGGGCGATGGGGTGTCGACCTGCCCGGTCACGGGAGAACCGGTCAGCAAGGACGTGTCGGCCGCGATCCAGGGCCGGACGGTCTACTTCTGCTGCGCCGGGTGCGTGGAGAAGGTGCGCGCCGAACCCGCGAAGTACCTGAAATGGGCCCGCGCCGAAGGCACGCCTCCGCTTCAGAGCATGCTCGCGTTCGATGCCGTCTACATCCCGGCCCTCTCGTGGACGAGCCAGGCGCAAACCGACCCGGACGCGGCCGTCAAGGCCGTGGCTTCAACGAAAGCGCTGGCCCAGCGATGGCCGGCCGAGCGGGCGAGCCTCATGGAGGCGTTTCCAAGCGACTCCCGCTGGGCCGCGGAGTTGGATCGCGTGGGCCGGCAGATCGCAAGCGGTGCGAAACAGGCCGAAGCGAAGGAGTTCGCGGGTGCCCACGAGGCGCTCGAAGCGGTCCGCTTGATCCTCATGGAGGGCCGAAAGCGCAACGGTTTGGAGTACTTCGTCGACCGCCTGACGGCGTTCCACGAGCCGATGGAGGCCATCGTCCTAGCCGCCAAGGGCAAGCGCCCTTCCCAACTCGATTCGCGCCTCAGAGCCACCCTTGAGCTCGAGCTTCTGCACGCCGAGACGCTCTGGCTCGCCGTCGACGCCCAGATTCCGGACGCCGAACGCTACGGGCTGACTCCGCAGCAAGAAGCCCGCCTGCGACGGGCGATGACGGACGAGACCACTGCGCTGATGACCCTGCGGTCGGCTCTGGCCACCGGAACCCCCGCGCAGGTGCTGAATGCCGCCGTCTCCCTGAAGCCGCCCTTCGCCAAGCTGTTCACCACCTTCGGCCGCTAAGAGGTGCTGAAAGGTGCCACGCCCAGCCGGGCGTGCAGGCGGGTCGCCGCAGGAGATGCGCAAGAAGTGAGGTGCCACGCCCGCTAGTCGGGCGTGCCTCCCGTCCCTCCTGGCCAAAATGAACCCATGATGATCGCCCTCCTTGCCGCTCAGTCGATCGTACTGGGCGACGCGCTGGTGGAGCTGAGAACGTCCCAAGACCCCAGCGTCCGCGTGTCGATCCGAGGCCGGTCGGTCTGGGAAGGGGTGCCGAAAGCCCACCAGCCGTGGAAGCTTGCCGGCGGGGACATCGACGGCAACGGCCTTCCCGACTTCGCCGTGGGCGTCTTCAAGTCCACGCACATCTACCCCCACGCCCACCGCACGGTGTTCTTCTTCGAGCTTCGCGAAGGCAAGGTCGTGCCGAAGTGGAAGGGCTCGTCCCTCGGGCGTCCCCTGGTGGACTTCGTGTACGCCCAGGTTCAGGGGAAACCCAAGCTGGTGGCCTTGCAGCGCCGGCTCGACGACTCGCTCGGGCTGTTCGTTTGGAGTTGGAACAGGTTTGGTTTCCGCCTCGATCGCGAGATGGGACGCTGGTCGCAGGCGACGCTGGGCGCGACTCGGCCGGATTTCGTCGAAATCCGCGCCGGTACGGGGTCGGAATGGGCGAAACTGTAATCAAATGAGTCTCGTCGCGCTCGTCCTCGCCCTTCAGGCGCCCTTTGCGGCACCGGCGCTCAGCCCGGACCTCCACGAGGTCGCGAACCTCAAGGCCTTCGTCGAGGCCGCCCCGCTTGCGCCGGAGCATCGGCGCAAGCTCGCGCAGGACCTCTTCTTCATCTCGCCTGCGGACATGCCGCTCCCGCACTACGTCTACGGGCAGAACGACTACGAGAACATCCCCTCGCTGGTGACCACGGACTCGGTGCTGCACCTGTTTCACGTCGCGTTCGACTCCACGCTGAGGAACATGGAGCAGGGGCCCCTCTACGACCGGGTCGGGGCGTTGACCAAACACCTGCTCGCCGCGGCGATCCAGGTCCGCGCGCAACGGAAGACCACGGCTGGCCACTCCGCCGCCACCCGCGTCATCGCCTATGTCGGGGTCGCGGACCGGTTGCTGGGGCAGACGTCGCCTTTGCCTGCCGACGTGAAGCCGCTCGTGGGCGACGAACTGGTTGCGATCAAGGACGCGAAGGGATTTGTGCCGAGCAACGTGGTTCCGTCGAAGGTCGATATGAGCCAGTTCCTGGTGCGGGGTCACTACACGCGCTCGCCCAGACTCCAGCGCTACTTCCGCACGATGATGTGGTACGGGCTGGTTCCCCTGCAGCTCAAGACCCAAGCGGGCGCGCTGGACGCCGTGGGAACCCGGATGGCCATTTCCCTGGCGCAAGCGGTCCGCGACGGGCGGCTCGAGGCCGAGTGGCAAGCGGTGTACGAACCCACCACGCTCTATGCGGGGTCGGTGAACTCCCTCACACCCCTCATGGGGATCTCGGTGCTCAAGGAGTTGGGTGGGGATCCCGAAGCCGTCGATCTTCAGCAGTTCGCCGACGCCATGGCCAAGCTGGATCCTGCGATCTACCGGCCGAGCATCAAGCTCCAAAGCGGCATCGCGCAGGGAGTGGTGATGAAGTTCATGGGCCAGCGCGGGCTGTTGGACGGCTGGGTCATCAGCCGCGTCACGGGGCTCGAGCGTCCCCTGCCCACGGGGCTCGACGTGATGGCCGCGCTGGGTTCGAAGGCCGCCACCGACCTCATCGCGAAGTACCCCGACCAGGTGAACCCGCGCGGTTGGAACCTGTACCGGCCAAGGCTGGAAGAGGCGGCCGCGAAGGTCGACGCGTTGCCTGAAACCGAGTGGACGCGCAACCTCTATACGGGCTGGCTCAACGTCCTTCGGGCGAAGATCCAGCCCCCGACCCACGCGGTGCCGGCGTTCATGCGGAAGTCGGCATGGGCGCAAGCGTCGCTCTACGGCGCCTTGGCGAGTTGGGCGGAGTTGCGCCACGACACGCTGCTCTACGGCGAGCAAACGGCCGTGGAGATGGGCGATGGCGACGAAGAGCCGCCGCCCTTGAAGGGCTTTGTCGAACCGAACGTCCCGTTCTTCGACCGGCTCTCCGCCCTGGTGTCGCAAATGACGCGGGGGCTCGTGGCGCGCAAGCTTGTCGACTCAGACGCCCGCGAGAACCTCGGCGAACTTGCCGATCTCGTGGGCTTCCTGGGGAGTTGCGCGCGCAAGGAGGTGGCCGGTACGAGCCTCTCGCGAGAGGAGCACCTTCGCATCCGCCACCTCGAGGGCGAATTCGAAAACATCACGGTCTCGATGCTGATGCGCGGGATGAACTTCAACACGCTGACCGAGGACGATCGCGATATGGCGCTCGTTGCGGACATCCACACGGCGGACCCTCTGGCGTTCACCGTCGCCGTGGGCCACGCCGACGACCTCATCGCGATCGTGCCGATCGATGGGAAGCTCTATCTCGCGCGCGGGCCCGCGTTCAGCTACTACGAATTCACGGTGCCCATGAGCGAGCGGATGAGCGACGAGCAGTGGAAGAGCCGGTTGCGCGAGGGAAAAGCGCCGCCACGGCCGTTCTGGGTCCCCTCGTTCTTCGTCGCCAAGCCCGCAAGGCACGACGACCAGTGACTCCGTGGCTCGCGCTCGCTGCCTTCGCCCCAGTGACGCTGGCCTTTGGCGGTGACGTCATGTTGGCCCGAGGGATCGAGCGCGCGGGGGCTCCTCCCTTCGGGGCGGCGGCACCGGTGCTGCGAGCGGCGGATCTCGCGTTTGTGAACCTCGAGTGCCCCGTCACCGAGCGTCCTTTCGTCCGGCGCAAGGTCGTCAACCTCCGCGCGCGGCCGGAGCGGGTCGGGTGGCTCGTGGAGGCCGGCATCGACGGCGTTTCGGTCGCGAACAACCACACCGCGGACTGTGGCGCCGAGGGATTTCGAGACACGGTCGAGGCTGTCGAGCACCGAGGGCTGTTCGCTGCGGGCGCGGGCGATGGAACGGCGGTGCGCCGCGTTCGCGGGACGTCCGTCGGCTTTCTGGCTCTGAGCGACTTTCGTCTCGATGCCGTCAAGGGGCAGCACGTTCTCGACCCCGAGACGTTTGAGGACGAGGTGCGCACGCTGGCGCGGCGCGCGGACGTCGTGGTCGTGTCCATCCACTGGGGTGTCGAGGGGACCCTCCTGCCCACACCGCGTCAGCGAGAGTTGGCCGCCCGCGCCGTTCGCGGAGGCGCGAGCGTGGTCGTCGGGCACGGGCCGCACACGGTGCAGCCCGTGGAGACCCTCGAAGGTGCGGTCGTCGCCTACTCCTTGGGAGACCTCGTGTTCGACCGGCCCGGCGAGCGCGTGGTGCTCAAGGTGGTGCTCGAGGGCGGGAAAGCCCGCGCCGAGCTCATTCGCCTTGGGGATGCCTCTCCTTGGCGAACAGCACGAGCACGTGGTCGTCCACGAACCCGAGCTGCCTATTGAGCAGGCCCATCGGGTTTGCCTCCTCGGTGTCGGTGAAGATGCGGCGGATGCCCGCAGACGCGGCCCAGCGCATCGCGTGAAGCTTGAGGTCTCGGGCGATTCCCTTTCGGCGGTGGGCACGAAGGACGCCGGTGAGCCCCGTCGTTCCGATCGTGGGGTCGGCGTGGTTGATGTAGAGCTGGGTGAGCCCGATCGGTTCGCCGTCGATCATCGCGAGGAAGTGCGCCTCCAAGTTCACATGGGGACTTTGGAGGCGGGCTTGGAACTGCTCGAACGGTACATCTTGGAACGGCTCGGGCAGCGGGACGTCGTGCATGAGGTCCATCTCGAGGCGCCAAACGTCGCGCTCCCACGTCTCAGGGCGTTGCCGGGCGAACTCGGGCACCGAGACGATGGCGCACAGGCCCGCGGGTTGTGGCACGTCGTCGAGGTCGAGGCGAAGGGCGGGGTTGGACTGGGTGATGCGATACCCGAGCGTCGGAGGCACGTCCACGGTCCACGGGCAGTCGCTCCGGCCGCGCACGGTCCACGTCGCGTCGGCGAAAGACGCCGCCCGCGTTTCGACGGCCTGGAGAAACTCGCTGTAGCGATCGCTATGCCCAGGATCGGGGCAGGCATAGAGGTAGTAGGAGGGCTTGGCGGTCCAGAACGCCTTGACGACGCCTCCCACCGCGACGGGGGTCCCGTCCTCGACCATGAGGAACTGTTCGGAGAAGCCGTGTCGGGCGCGGACCTCGTCGGCCTCGCGCGCCTCGGCAACGGTGAGGGGCTGAGTGGGTTGGTTGGCGTTTCGAAAGGCAACGGCCAGTTCCCAATCCCGGTCGGTTTGCAGGGGCAGTAAATCGAGCGGCATGGGAAGAGAGGATACCGCTGGGGGGCGTGAGGCGTGAGGCGTGAGGCGGGGGGCGTGTTTACCGGCGGCGGCGTAGGAGGGCGACGGCGCCCAATCCGAGCACGGCCATGGTGGCGGGCTCGGGGACCGGCACCATCGCGTAGGCTCGCGTGTTGCCGTTGTGAACGCCGGTGCCGACGATGATTCCGCCGTCGCTGATGCCCATCGCCGAAGAGGAGGTGTTGGTGGAGAGGTCCCATCCTGAACCGGCCGGGAGCAGGTCGCCGAGGGCGTAGGTCTGGCTGCCGTCGTAGAGGAACGGGATGGCGAAGGCGGAGGAAGCCGTTCCGACGGCCCACCCCGACGCGTTCACGGCGCGCGCGCTGCCCTGGCTCGTGCCGGTGGGGAGCGGAATCTCGACCATGCCGCCTGCATCGGTCCAGATGAACGGAAGCCCCGAACCCTGGTTCAGCATGCTCGAACCCACGATGTGGCCTCCGTTGCCCACGCCGAACGCGATGGCGCCGTTGTGCCCATGCGCGGTGAGTGCGCCCACGGAGAACGCCGTGTTCGTTGCGGTGTCCAGCACGTACCCGACGTTGACCGCCGCGTTGTTGGGATCGATGCCGAAGCCGACGATCCGACCCGAGTCGTTGATGCCGAACGCGGTCCGCACGAAACTGCCGTTCGCAGTGGTCTGCGTCAAGATCGCGGCGCTTCCGCCTTGATACAGGACGCCGAACTCCGTGGTTCCGGCTCCGACGGATCCCACGGCGGCGTTGGACGCGTTGACGCCGTAGGCCCGGCCAAAGCTCTCGCCGGCGGGGAGGGGCAGCTGCGTGGCCACGCCCCCTTGCCAGATCACCGGCAACGGGTCCGAACCGAAGAACGTGGTGGACGCCGTCCCGACGACCGCGCCCGAGTTGTTCGCGCCGTTGCCGACCGCGTAGCTCCGCGAGGCCAGGTTGGGAAGCCCCTCCAGCCCGCCACCCTGGGTCCATCGGAACGCCTGCGTGGGCGAACCCAACGACCTCCCCGTCGCAATCCCGTTGGGCGAAATGCCGAAAGCCTGCGACGCGGAGTCGCCCGCCTGAACCAGGCCGAGGTCGATGATCTGGTACTGGGGCACCGCGAAGGCGGAAGAGGCGAGCAAGGCCACGGCGAGGAGGGGGGTTCGGAACGGGCAAGACATGGAGTTAGGATAGACCTTTGCGGCCGAGGCCGCAAGGCGTGAGGCGTGAGGCGTGAGGCGTGAGGCGTGAGGCGTGAAGCGTGAGGCGTAAAGCGACAAACCACAAACCACAAACCACAAACCTAGTAAGCGGGGCGCCAGACGAGGGGGTCTACGGTGTCGAAGCCGATCTCTTTCTCGTACTTCTGCACGCGCCCGAACAAGCGTTTGACGGACTCGCCGATGTGCTCGAAGTTCAAACCTTCGAAAATCGCGGTCTCGCGCAGGTTGCCATTCTCGTCGGGGACCAGGCGCGTTCGGCGCAGTCCGGCTTCGAGGGCTTTTCGCGTCGCGACTCCGAGGTTGTCCAGGGCGGCTTGGATCACGTCTTTCGCGTGCTCGCGCGGGCCGTAGATGGCCGCCTTGTACACGATCTCGCTGAACTCTTCGTAGTTGGGAATGATCTTGCCGGCGGGCATGGCGAAGTACTTGATCACGTCGTGCATCGCCTCGAGCGCCTGCGCGGGGAAGTAGTAGAGGAACAGCCGCGCCCCCTCCAGGAAGAAGTTGTAGTGCGCGGCCTCGTCGACCGCGATGAGCTGCGCCGCTCGCACGAGAACGGGATCGGCCGAGGCCTCGTAGAGGCCGACCTTGCTCTCGCCGCGGGCGATGACGCCCAGGTTCAGATAGTTGATCTGCGTCGCCCGCTCTTGGAAGACCGTGTAGAAGATCATCCGCATGGGATCGTCCTCCCAAGGGAGCGTCCACACGTTCGACCGCAGCTCACCCATGTAGTTGCGGAGCCAGTCTGGCGAGCGATGGCCGGAGAAGAGGCACGCGTTGTACCAGAGGTCGGCGTGTTTGGCCTCCTCGCTTCCCCACCGGATCTGGAAGTGCGACCGGCCGTGGCTCTTGCGGATCAGGTGGACGAGGTTCTCGACGTAGTCGGGCACGTACTGCTCCACCGCGAAGAAACCCTCGAGGATGCGGTTGATCTCGACGTTGTGGTCCTGTCGGAGCGACTTCCAAGGAATGTCGCGATCCGGGCTCCAGTTGCGGGTGGCCTGAGAGCGGTCGACGTACCAGCGGTAGAGTCCGAGGAAACCGCGTTCGAGCAGACGCTCCTTCTCCTCCCTCGACAGCAACCCCACGGGAATTCGCGAACGCTGGTCTTCAAGCTGCCGGGTGAGGGTGGGGTCGTAGGGGATCATGGGAGGGAAGTGACAGGATACCGGATCGCCCCTGGAGAGCAGGAACCTCCTGCTGGACCCCATAGAAATACCAGTTATCCCACGAAAGTCCCTGGTTGGGGAGAACGAAGCCGTTCGCCTGTGTTAGTATGGTCCTATCGTCGGCCCTCGCCGCAGCAAGCGTTAACCACTCACCAAACCTAGTAATGGGGTCCGACCCTTTGGGGTCGGGCCTCTTTTTTGGGTCAATCGTCCTTGGTGGCGAGGAAGTGTTTGACGTCGTATGGGGAAAGCACGACCACATTGGGGTTGGCGGCCCGGACAAAATCCTCGAAGCTCACTTCGGCGACCTCGCCGTTGTCCCTCATCTCGTCGTACATGGCCCGCACCGCCTGGGCGGGGGTGATCGCTTCCCGCGTCGCGTCCATCCAGAGGCCCGGCCGCCCCTCTCCACTCGCGTAGGCGACGCCGACGACGTAGACCCCGCCCGCGTCCTGCTCGGGGTCTCCCGGAGCCACCCACTCCCCTTCGAGGAGTTCCAGCCCCTTGGATGACAGCGCGTCCCGAAGCTGGTCCATGCTCCCGGTCGTGCCGGAGACGATCCGCACGTCCTTGGCGGGGTCCGCCGCGGAGAGGACGATTCCGCGACCTTGGCGCACGGCGAAGACCGGCACCGTGTCCAACATGCGACTGACGGTGGAGGCGAACTGATCGAATGGGACACGCAAAGTCATGGTCGGCGTCGAACGGGCCCGCGAGGGGGCCGATACGCTAAAATCGTAGCACCTTTTACTCCGCGCGAGTCCTCGATCCGGCGATCCTGTCGAAGCGTTGGGACCCGCGCTCCAGGAGGATCAACGTGTCCGATACCATCGAAAGCCTGCTTGCCGAAGACCGCTCGTTCCCGCCGCCGCCCGAGTTCGCCTCCCAGGCCAACGTCTCGGACCCCGGCATTTACGCCGAGGCGGACAAGGACTTCATTTCCTTTTGGGAGGGCTGGGCCCGGCAGTTGCGGTGGATGCAACCGTGGCATACCGCCTTGGAGTGGAACGCACCCTACGCGAAGTGGTTCGTCGGCGGGCGGCTGAACGCCTGCGACAATTGTGTGGACCGGCACGTGGATGCCGGCAAGGGCGAACGGACGGCCATCCTTTGGGAGGGAGAGCCGGGTGACGTGCGCGCGATCAGCTACTCGGAGCTGAAGGACGAGGTGAGCCGACTCGCCAACGCCCTCAAAGCCCTCGGCGTCCAGAAGGGAGACCGCGTGTGCATCTACATGCCGATGGTGCCGGAACTGGCCTTCGCGATGCTCGCGTGCGCGAGGATCGGAGCGGCCCACTCCGTCGTCTTCGGAGGGTTCAGCGCCGAGTCGTTGTTCGACCGCATCAACGATGCGCAGGCATCGGTGGTCATCACGGCGGACGGGGGTTGGCGGCGCGGCTCGGTCGTTCCGCTGAAGAGGGCGATCGACGACGCCATCGCAATGGGCTGCCCGACCGTGCGCAACGTCCTCGTTCTGGACCGGGCTGGGGAGGCGGGCCAAGTGACCGCGGGGGCGACGACCCCGGCGTACGATCGGGGTCAGTGGGTCTCCGGCAGAGATGTGTGGTGGCACGAACTGGTGCCGCACCAGTCCGATGAGTGCCCGTGCGAACCCATGGACTCCGAGGACCTGCTCTATATCCTCTATACGAGCGGGTCGACCGGAAAGCCCAAGGGGATCATCCACACGACCGGCGGCTACTTGACCGGCACCTACGCCTCGTCCAAACTCGTGTTCGACCTCAAGGACGACGACGTGTACTGGTGCACGGCGGACTGCGGCTGGGTGACCGGCCACAGCTACATCGTTTACGGTCCGCTCGCCAACGCCGCACAGGTCGTGATGTACGAGGGGGCGCCCGACGCACCCGACAAGGACCGGTTCTGGAGAATCGTCGAGCGCCACAAGGTGACGATCCTCTACACCGCGCCGACCGCCATCCGGGCGTTCATGAAGTGGGGCTCCGAGTACCCCGATCGGTGCGATCTCTCCTCGTTGCGCCTTCTCGGCAGCGTGGGCGAGCCGATCAACCCCGAGGCGTGGATCTGGTACCACGAGACCATCGGCAAGGGGCGCTGCCCGATCGTGGACACGTGGTGGCAAACGGAGACGGGCCAGATTCTCATCACTCCGCTGCCAGGCATCACGTCGACCAAGCCCGGCTCCGCCGCGCGCCCCTTCCCGGGCATCGAGGCGGGGGTTTTCAGCGAGGATGGACGCGATCTCACCGAGGCCCACATGGAATTGGTCGCCCGGGGAGAAGCCAAACACGCGGTCGGCGGGTTCCTGGTGTTGAAGCGGCCTTGGCCCGCCATGACTCGGGGCATCTGGGGGGACCCGCAGCGGTTCATCGACGTGTACTGGTCGAAGTTCCCGGGCGTGTACTTCGCCGGGGACGGCGCAAAGATCGATACCGAGGGCAACTACTGGCTGCTGGGGCGCGTCGACGACGTGATGTTGATCGCCGGCCACAACATCAGCACGATGGAAGTCGAGTCCGCGCTGGTCGACCATCCCGCGGTGGCCGAGGCGGCGGTCATCGGCAAGAAGCACGAACTCAAGGGTCAGGCCATCGCGGCGTTCGTGATCATCCGGATCGGGTACACGGTCACGGAAGGGCTGATCGACGAGCTGAAAACGCACGTGGCCAAGAAGATCGGCCCCATTGCGAGGCCCGACGACATCATCATCACCGCGGACGTGCCCAAGACGCGTTCGGGAAAGATCATGCGCCGGCTGCTGCGCGACGTGGCCGAGGGACGCGTTCTCGGCGATACGACGACTTTGGCGGATGCCGCCGTGGTGGCTTCGCTCAAGGACAAGTACGAGCACGGCGAAGGTTGAGCACCCCCTCGACGGAGTCGGATAAGGCCGCGCGCAAGCGCCGAAACCGCCGCCGTCGTTTGTGGGTCTACGGATCGCTCCTTGGCGCGTTTTGGGCGTTCTGGGTGTGGCAGCCATGGGAGTTCGACCTCTTCCCACGCGCCGCCCCCTCGCCCAACCCTGCCATCGATCCCGATTTCGCCGCCATGGAGGCGCCCGAGGCGCGGGTGCTCATCGTCACCGCCCATCCCGACGACGAGGAGTTCTACTTGGGCGGACTGCTGGCGCGACTGCACGACGGCGGCGCGGACATCCAGCTCGTGGCGATGACGGATGGCGACAAGGGCTACTACTGGTTCCAAGACGCCTCGGCGAACCGGCGGATTCGCCGTGCCGAGCAGACCGAGGCTTCCGCGCAGACCAGCGTCCACACCCCCGTGTTCTTGGGCTTTCAGGATGGACGGCTGCGTGCCGGCGATCGGGAAGTGGCCGCCCTTCGGGCGCAAATCCGGGCGTATCGCCCTCGGTGGGTCCTCGCCTTCGACTCGCTGTACCCGCCGAGGTTCAGCCACCGCGACCACCGCAGGGCGGGTGCGATCGCAGAAGAGGCGGTTAAGGGGACCGGCACCCAGTGGCTGATGCGATTCTCTACCCGGGCACCCAACTTCGTGGTCGACGTCACCGATCAGTGGGAGGAGCACAAGAGACTGGTCGCGATCCACAAGAGCCAGTTCTATGGCGAGAGGTTGGAACGGGTGACGAACCTCATCGAATCGAACCTCGAAGACGACGGCGCCCGGATCGGAACGCTCCTGGGCGTGGGGTTCCGCTGCTCCAAGTTGGACTCACAGCCCCACGACCAACGACAAACGACAAACGACCCCTAAGCTACTCCGCGGGCTTTGCCCGCGACCTGGGTCGGGGCTTGGCCTTGGCGGCGGTCGTCTTGCGCTGGCGGGGAGCGGCCTTTGATTTGGCTGCCGCGGGTTTGGGCGGTGCCGGTCTCGCCGTAGCTTTCGCAGCGGCAGGCTTGGGAGGCGTCGGCTTTGCTTCGGCTTTGGGGGCCGCAGCCTCGGGCTGCACCTCGGCGGCCGCTTCTTCGGCACCCTCTTGGAGCTTCTCACCCAACTTGACGAGGCCTTGCCCAAACTTCTTCGCCCACGGCTTGGCCTTGCCCAGCACGATGGGTACCATGGCCGCCGCCAGCACCAGCAGGCCGGCCTTTCCGGGGGGTATCACTCCTCGTCTCATCGCATCACGTCTCCCGCCCCGCTTCGCGAGGCTCTACCCTAGGAGACAGCTCCTGCACGCCGGGGGTTGCGATCTCTTGGTCCGCCTGGGTCTCAGGTCCCGGCGCATGGCTGTGCGGCACGGCGTCGATGCCCCACTTGAGAATCAAGATCGTGGCCGCGACGGTGATGCACACGTCGGCGACGTTGAAGACGGGGAAGTTGAACGCCCGGATCTGGAACATGTCCGTCACCCGACCGTGGAAGATCCGGTCGAACAGGTTCCCGAGGGCGCCCGTCGCGAGGAGGGCCATCGCCGCGTGGACCCAGTTCGACTCCTTGGGGTGGCGGGCGCTGTAGAGGGCTGTGAGGATCACGATGCCCACGGCGACCGGTGCCAGAAGCACGCCGTAGCCCTGGAACAGGCCGAACGCGATGCCTTCGTTCACCACATGGGTGATCTCGAACACGCCGGGCCACGGCTTGCCGTCGAACCCGCCATGCTGGGGCAAGGCGCCCCGCACCCAGGACTTCACCAACTGGTCCGCCACGAACCCGCCGGCGACGATCCCCCAGTAGAGGAACCGCTGGTTCATGCGAGGTTCAGCACCTTGCGGTCGCGCGCGCTCAACGGCACGTCGTCCACCAGCTCGACGTCGGGCCGGCGGATCCGGCTGCGCGCGCATTTGAGGTAGGGGCTGGATTCGAACGTGGCACCCGAGGGCCCCTCTTGCAGGGTCACCGCGCTCATCTTGAAGTAGTTCGCCAACTCTCCCACAAACGTCCGCAACCGCTCCAGAGTTTCGCCGCTCTCCGAAACGGTGACCATCACGTCCTGGCTGTCCTTCACGCCCGACTCGGCTTTCCACTGCTCGAACGCCGCGAACACGCCGTTCCGCACTTGCCGGAGCACCGCGAACCGCGTCTCGAACGCGCTCCCCTCGATTTCGGCGAGCCGCTCGGCGCTCGGCAGGTCGAACGTCTCCATGTGGACCGAATCGAGGTGTTCGATGCCAGGGATCCGTCGGTACGTCTCCTCGGCGGTGTGCACGAGGATGGGCGCGACCAGCTTGACCAGACGAACCAGCACGTAGTGGCAGGCCGCCTGTCCGGATCGGCGGGACTCCCAATCCTTGCCGTCGCAGTACATCCGATCCTTGATCGCATCGAGATAGAAGCGCGACAACTCGTTGACGCAGAAGTTGTGGATGGCCTCGAGCGCGTCGCCGAACTCGAACCGGCTGTACTCGTCCGCCACATCCGCGCACAGAAGGTCCACGCGTTCCATCACCCAGCGGTCGAGGTCCAGCAACGCCTGGTTCGCCGAGGGGTCGTAGTCGAAGAGGTTCGAGAGCAGGAACCGCAACGTGTTCCGAACCGAACGGTAGTGCTCGCCCATCTGCCTGAGCAGGGCGTCCGAACAAGGCACGTCGTTGGCGGTGTCCACGCTGGCGACCCAGTAGCGCAGGACGTCTGCCCCGTACTGGTCGGCCGCCTGGACCGGGTCCACGACGTTGCCGAGGCGCTTGGACATCTTAAGGCCCTTCTCGTCCGTGACGAAACCGTGCGTGAGAACGGCTCGGTAGGGAGCGGTGTCCTTCGTGGCGGTGGCGATGACGAGGGAGGAGTTGAACCAGCCCCGATGCTGGTCGCTTCCCTCGAGGTACAGGTCGGCGGGCCAAAGGTTGTCCCAACGGGGTTCGACGTCGCTGTCGAGCACCACCAGGCTCGTACAGCCTGAATCGAACCACACGTCCAGCACGTCGGTCTCCTTCACGAACTCGGTTTCGCCCGTTTCGGGATGGGCGTAGCCTTCGGGGAGGATCTCGGAGGGTTCGCGGACGAACCACGCGTCGGATCCCTCCTGCTCCACGAGGTTCGCGACGCAGCCGATGGCGATCGGGTCGAGGACCGGGGTGCGGCTCTCCTTCCCGTAGAAGATCGGGATGCCGACGCCCCAAGGCCGTTGGCGCGAGATGCACCAGTCGGGCCGGGACGCGATCATCGTTTGGATGCGCGTCTTGCCCGCGGCCGGGTACCAGGCGACCTGCTCGGTCTGCTCGAGCATCCGCGAGCGCAGATCCTCGTGATCGATCTCGACGAACCACTGCTCGGTCGCTCGGAAGATCACCGGCTTCCCGTCCCGCTCGGAGAAGGGGTACGAGTGCTCGTAGTCGGAGGCGGCCAGGAGGTTGCCCAGCTCGCGCAGCCGGTCGACGACGACCGTGTCGCACTCCTTGTAGCTCACACCGGCGAATTCGCCGGCTTCGGCGGTCAGGACCCCGCGCTCGTCCACGGGGCACAGCACGGGAAGGCCGTACGCCTGGCCCGTGTAGAAGTCGTCGCGCCCGTGGCCGGGCGCCGTGTGGACGACGCCGGTGCCGTCCTCGGTCGTGACGTAGTCCGCCATCAGAGCCAGGGAGTCGCGGTCGAAGATCGGGTGCCCGAACACCGCGTGGTCGAAGTTGATGCCCAGGAACTTGGCGACGCGCTCGGGGGCTTCCCATCCAACGGCTTCGGCGACCTTCTCGACGAGGCTGTCGAGCAGCACGTAGTGGTCGCTCCCCACCTTCACCACCGCGTAGTTCAGCTCGGGGTGGAACGCGACGCCGAGGTTGGCCGGGATGGTCCACGGCGTGGTCGTCCAGATCACCGTGTAGAGGTTGGGGAAGCTGCCGAACAGCTCGTTGGGGTCTTTGCGCAGCGGGAACCGCACGTAGATCGCCTTGCTGACGTGGGGGCCGTAGACGATTTCGGTGTCCGCCAGCGCGGTCTGCGAGGTGGGGCTCCAGAGGGTGGGCCGCAGGCCGCGGTAGACGAATCCCCGATCGGCTAGCCGGAGGAAGATCCGGATGATCTCGGCCTCGAACGCGTAGTCCATCGTTCGGTAAGGCCTTTCCCATAGCCCGAACACCCCCAACCGTTTGAACTGGTCGGTCTGGACGTCGATGTATTTGGCCGCGTGCGCGCGGCACGCTCGGCGGATTTCGACGATGTCCGCCTTCACCCCGCGCTCGTGCAGGTCGCGCATGACCGCCTGCTCGATGGGCAGTCCGTGGTTGTCGTAGCCCGGAACATAGGGCGCGCGGAAGCCGGCCATGGTCTTCGACTTCACCACGAAGTCCTTGAGCATCTTGTTAAGGGCCGTGCCGATGTGGATCGGGCTGTTGGTGTAGGGCGGACCGTCGTGCAACACGAAGGTCGGCGCGTCCTTCCGCGCCTCCTGGATCCGGTGGTAGATCGAAGCGGCTTCCCACTCGGCCTGAATCGCCGGCTCGAGTTTGGGCAAGTCCGCCTTCATCGGGATGGTGAAGTCGGCATCCGGCAGGTTCAAGGTCGCGCGAAGGTCCATAGGGGTACGGGATTTTACCTGTGGGACGGGGGGCTGGGGCGTGTAGAATGAGGGTGATGGTAGACGAGAATCTACCGGTTGTGGGCGGGGATGCGCGCCCGTTGCGCTACGTGTTCCTCGATCTCAACTCGTACTTCGCTTCGGTCGAGCAGCAGGTCGACCCCACGTTGCGGGGCAAACCCGTGGCCGTCGGCCCCGTCAGCACGGATTCGGGCACGATCATCGCGGCTTCGTACGAGGCCAAGGCGTACGGCGTGAAGACCGGCACCAAGGTGGGCGATGCGAAGCGGATGTGCCCCGGGCTGGTCTTCGTGGACGCGCGCCACACGCTCTACACGCATTTCCACGACCGCGTGCTCGAGGCGGTCGAGACCGTGTTGCCCGTCGACCGGGTGTGCAGCATCGACGAGATGCAGTTCAAGCTCCTGGGAAGCGAGGCGCCGCGCGAGGTGGCGGTGGAGTTGGCCCGGCGTCTCAAGGCCGCGGTGCGCGAGCACGCGGGTGACTGGCTCTCATGCTCGATCGGGATCGCTCCCAACGCATTCCTCGCCAAGCTCGGAACGGAGCTGGAGAAACCCGACGGCCTACAGGTGCTCGAGGCGAAAGACCTCCCGCAGAAGCTGCACAGCCTGAAGCTGACGGAGTTCACCGGGATCAACAAGCGGATGGCCGCCCGGCTGAACGCGTCCGGGATCTTCTCCGCCGAGCAGCTCTGCGCCGCGGGCCGGCGCGAACTCGCCGAGGCGTTTGGGTCGGTGGTCGGGGAGCGCTGGTGGTATCTGCTGCGCGGCTACGATCTGCCCTCGGAGCAGACGAAGACGAAGAGCCTGAGCCACTCGCACGTGCTGCCCCCGCGCCTGCGCACCGATCAAGGGTGTCGAGAGGTCCTGCTCCGGCTGATCCAAAAGGCCTCGGCCCGCCTTCGCGCCTCGGGGTGGTGCGCGGGCACGATGGACGTGGGGGTCCGGGGGACGCGGAAAAGCTGGAAAGCGCACCGACGGTTTTCGGCCGTCGCGGACACCGTCTTCTTCAACGAGCGTTTTCTCGAGATGTGGGCCGAACGGGAGTTCGAGGGGCCGTTGGCGGCGTGGGTCGTGTTCTCCGAACTCGCGCGACCTGAAGCCGTGACGCCGAGTTTGTTCGACGGCGCCGTGGTGCGGGCGCAGCTCAACACGGCAGTGGACGGCGTCAACCACCGCTTCGGAAAGAACACGGTGTACCTTGCCGGCCTGCACCACGCCAAGGACACCGCGCCCGAACGCATCGCCTTCCACAAGACCGAGCTGTTCCAGGAGGGAGCCGGGGACAACGAGTGGGATCCGGAGGGGTAGTGGCTTGTGGTTTGTGGTTTGTGGTTTGTGGTTGGTGGTTTGTGGTTTAGGGTGTGCTTTTGGCGGCGGCTTGGCAGAGCAGTCTCAGCCCCTGCAGGACCTCGCGCTGTTCGAGGTAGGTGAGGTGCTCGGCGAGGGCGGTCAGGCGCTGGGGATCGATCGGCGAGGTTGCATGGCGTAGGGCTTCTCCCTCGGGGGTGAGACGCACCTCGACCACGCGGGCATCCGATTGCGATCGTTCGCGCACCGCGCAGCCGTCCCGCTCCAACCGGTTGAGCGCGGTGGACATCGTCGCCGCGGTCACGCCCGCCCGCCGCGCCAACTCCCCGACGGATGCGCCCTGTTCGGGATCCAGCAGCTCCAGCAGCGCGCGCCGGGCGGCCGAGACCTGGATCCCGCGCGGAGAGGCACCCAGTCCCGCCGATCGGCACAGCGCGATCGCGTCCGGGAGCAACGCTGCCATCTCTTCGACGAATTCCATTTGATAAGTATACACAAATTAGATGGTTAGTCAATACAAAGAAAAAGATCCATGGAGGAGCGAGACTCCCGGGCGTGATGGCGCGTCAACGGAGATGGGATGGCGCCTCTCCTTCGTTGCCCGATCATCGGACTGCTGATGCTGCTTGCGACCTGCGCGGTTGCGCGACCCGGGCCGGAAGCCCGGCTCGAGACGTTCGTTCCGGCGAAGCGGTGGGCGGTGGTCGTGGGCGCGAACCGTTACACCGAGATGGGTGCCCTGCGCTACGCGGTAAACGATGCGAAGGCGTTCGGAAGGACCCTCGAGGAGACTTTTCGGTTCGACGCGTCCACGATCAAGTACCTCCTTGACGAGGAGGGGGGCACCGCACCGACGGCCGCGAACGTCCTGGGCGCCCTCGACGCCCTGGTATCGGATCCCAGGTTGGATCGTGGAGATCTGTTCGTCTTCTACTTCGCAGGCCACGGTGTCGGCACGCCCGAAGGCGACTTCCTTTTGCCCTCAGACGGCACGCGGGCCAACGCCGCGACAAAAGGCGTCTCCGTCAAGGCGTTGATTGGGCGCATGGTGCAGGCCGGCCTCAAGAACGTCCTGGTGATCGCCGATGCGTGCCGAAACGGGGATAAGAACGGCTTTGGCCGCGAGCTTGCCGAACTGGGGCGCAGGGCCAACATCGCCGTGTTGCTCGGAACGGCGCCTGGCGGGAGGTCCTACGAGATTCCCCAGTTCCAGCACGGAGTCTTCACCCACTTCCTTCTGAAGCGGCTGACCGATCCCGAACTGCGAAGCAAGACGACCGGTGCCCTGTGGAGCTCCGCCGTCGCCGAGCGCACGCGCGATGACGTCGTCGCCTACACCGAACGCGACTTCGGGGACGATGCCCAGCAGCCGACAGTCTTCGCCGAGAGAACGCAAGATGTCCTGCTCGGGGCCTTCGTTGATTCGAGTCTTCCGGTGGCCGGCTTGGCCAAGGCGTTTGCCGCGGAGTCGAAAGGGCTGACCAAAGCGCGGATGGGCGCGAGCCTCACCCAGATGGGGACGGCGCTGTTGCTCGCCCGTCGGTTCGACTTGGCCATCGAGATGTACGTCACCGCCGACCAGCTTGGAGAGGCCACGCCTGCCACCCTGTTCCACGAAGGGGGAGCGATGCTCTCGGCGTCCCGCTGGTCCGAGGCGGAGCGAGTCTTCACGAGACTGCGAGAAAAGGACGGCACCCCCTACTACGCGGCGCTTGCGACTCTGGCCAGTCGGGATCCCAAACTCGCTCCCCAGCAGCGGCTCGATGCAGCCTCCAAGGCCTTCCACTTGGATCGGTCCGAAGAGGTGGCGCTCATGGCCTTTGCGGGCTTGTCGAGTGTGGCGCCCGTACAGAGGCGCGCGTTTGTGGGCGAGTTGCGCAAGGCATTTCCTCCCGCCACGCGGGTAGGCGCGTTCTTTGCAGGCGTCGATGCGCTGGATGCTGGGAAAGACTCGGATGCGGTGGTTGCGTTCGATCGATCCTTGATGGCGCCCGGGAAGCAGCCTTCGGCCAATCAGATCCGGGGCATGAAGCTGGTGGCCTGGCTGGGGACGGCGACCGAAACGCAAATCCGCTTGCTGATCGACGACGCGATCGCCGACGGCGACGACCAGGCGATGTGGTTGCTTCTGCGCGCCGATCGCCATCAGCGTGCGGGCGAGTTTGAAGAGGCGATGGCCGATACCCGCGAGGCCCTGGCCAACGATCCCGATCCTGCGCAAATGCTCGAGGCGGTCCGCCACACCCTCGCCGACTGCGGAAAACTGAACGATCTCTTGGCTCCCTTGGCCGCCGCCCATCCGTATGCCTGGGAAGCTCAACTCGCGGCGGGGCTTAGCGCATGGGCGGCGAGCGATTGGACGGACGCCGGGTCCTACCAGGAGACCGTGGAGAAGTACGCCCCCGATCTTCTCACTGCGAAGCTGGAGCACTATGGCCTGCTCGACGACATCATCCGAGACCGGATGAAGCGCAAGGGGCTCGACGAGATCATCCAGTTTCGTTTGAGGACCCTCTTCGCCATCGACCTGGGCAAACTCGCCTCTCAGTTCGGAAAGAACGAAGACGCGTGGTTCAAGTTCGAGATGTACAGCCTCGACAGCAATCGTGTCCTGCCGCTGGCGGTGACCGTGTACCGCCTGCTCGTCCCCCTCGTTCACCAGGGCGAAGCAAACTCGGGGCTCCGTCGCGTCGCCATGGTCGCGGCGATGACCGGCGGCGACGACGAAGAGGTCGACCGTCTTTGGTCGCCAACGGCGGCCCAGGACGGTGTCGAGCCCGATCTTGGTTGGTACTACGCGACCTACCTCGCGTGCAGGGGGCGATATGCGGAGGCCGACCGGATTCGCGCGGACCTACCGCCACCCCGTCCTGGAACGCTGGCCCAAACGTTCGAATCGGCCTCCCTGCTGATCGACGCGGGACTTGGCAAGACCGGAGATGTGAAGAAGCGAGTTCAGGTCATTGGCGAGAACATTCCCAGTGCCCGCCAGTTGCAGGGAATGGCGTTGCTCCTGGCCGGGGATTGGGAAGGCGCCGAACAGCGGTTGTATCTGGCGGCCAAGGAGATGGGGTGGTCGTTTCGCTGGGTCGCAGACACCGCGATTCTCCGTTTGGCCGCGGCCTATGGGAAGCGCGGCCAAGTCGAGGACCTGAAGTTCTTGAGGGCCGTGGCCACCACCCGAGCCGAAACACGCTTCTTCGAACGCCTCGCGTTTGCGGAGCCTCCGGAGCTCCAAGCGTTCGTCGGCACCTACGAGTTCGAGGTGTCCACCGTCTTCGATGGAGAGCCCATCGAGAAGATCGAAATGACCATTGCGGTGGAGCCCGACGGTAGAGCGCGTCTCTCGCGCAAGGGGGAAGGCTCCGCCGGCTGGCGGGTCGAGGGCCGGGTCAATGCGTATGGCGACCTTCAGGGAACGTTCGACGACGGGAAGCACAAGGCGCGGTTTGGGATGAAGTTGCCTCCGGTCGCGGAGTACAAGACGTACCCGCTCCTTGCCACCACCGGCATCTACCTCAAGATGGTCGATGAGAACGGCCGCTACGGCTTTTGGATCGCCAAGCCGCGCCGGTGAGAGACGCTCTTTCGCCACGCGGCGTGGAGTCTCTCGACATCGTCCCCTGACGTCGACAGGATCAGGTGGTCGACGAAGAACTCCCACATCCGCGTCTGGTTGATTCCCGAATGGCCCATGTCGGGGCCCGCCATCATGTCGAAGGATTTGCCCGCCCGCTGGAGCGCTTGCGCCAGTTGGTAGGTGTTGGCGGGATGGACGTTGTTGTCGGCGGTTCCGTAGAAGAGCATGAGGTGGCCCTTGAGGTCTCTCGCGTACTTCATGGCCGAGCCCTCGTCGTACCCCGCCTTGTTCTCGTCCTCGGAAGGCAATCCCATGTAGCGTTCGGTATAGATCGTGTCGTAGTTCCGCCAATCCGTCACGCTTGAACTTGCGACGGCCGCTTGGAAGACGTCGGGGTGACGCAGGAGGCACATCGTCGACGCGTAACCGCCGTAGGACGTTCCGTATACGCCGACCCGGTTCCCGTCCACGTAGGGACGCTCGCGGAGGGCTTTGACCCCTGCGGCTTGGTCGTCGATCTCGACCACGCCGAGTTTGCCGTAGACCGCGTCCTTGAACGCTTTGCCCCGACCGTTGGTCCCCCTCCCCTCGAACGACGCTACGAGAAAGCCCATCTCGGTGATCGGGTTCGGCGTGGAGAAGCGCGCCAGCGACCCACCCGACTCGGGGCCTGCGTAGAGGCTGACGATCAACGGGTACTTCTTCGACGGATCGAAGTCGGAGGGCTTGTGCAACTGGCCGTAGAGCACCGTCTTTCCATCGGCCGCCAGGTAGGTGAACGACTCGACCTTTTGCAGGCCGAGGGCCTCGAACTGGGCCACATCGCTCTCGGCGAGCACGGCCAGTTCCTTGCCCGCCGCGTCGCAGATGCGGGTCGAAGGCGGCACGTCGTTCGACTCGAAGGTGTCGAGGAAGGTGGATCCATCGGGGGCGAGGTCCACGCTGTGGTTGAACTTGGGGTCGGTCAGCCGCTTGTCGCCCTTTCCGTCCAGACCCACTCGGTGGAGTTGGGCTTTGTAAGGCGTGTCTCCGTCGCGGGCCATGTAGTACACGACCCCGGCCTTCTCGTCGACCCGCTCGATGCCGGCCAGGTCGAATTGGTTCTGGGTCACCGCCTTCAGCGGCGCTCCACCCAGGTCCCCAAGATAGAGGTTGTAATAACCGTTACGGGCCGAAGTCCAAAGGAACCGCCGAGGCTTGCCCGGTTGGGGATCGAGGAAGGTGATGGGCGGCGAGTTGTCGGTCCAGCTTTCAGGAGAGGATTCCCGCACGATCACCCGGCACTTGCCCGTTTTGGGATCCGCGGCGCAGAACTCCATCACGTTCTGTTTGCGGTTGGTCCGGTTGAACAGCAGCTCTTGGCCGTCGGGGGACCACTGCACGCCGTACACGTAGTGGCCGAGGTCGGGCGTTCCCGTGTCGAAGTTCGTGTCGATCGTCACGAGGGACCGGGTGGCGACGTCGGCGACGAGGAGCGCCACCTCGGGATTTTTGGATCCGGCCTTCGGATACGCCTCGACGTCGAGGCGGTCCTGCACCTTCGACACGTCGAGCGTCAGGAAGTAGTCTTGGACGCCGGTCTCGTCGAACCGATAGAACGCCAGCATCGTCGAGTCCGGCGAGAACCACATCGCCTCGCGCACGCGGAGTTCCTCGCCATACACCCAACTGGCTTGGCCGTACTTGATCCGCTTGGAGGGATCGCCTTCGGTGGTGAGCGGATGCTCTCCGTCCGGACCCTTGAGCACGATGTTCCCGTCCCGGTACGTGGCGGTGAACTTTTCGTCGGGGGAAGTCGCGCTTCCAAACTGCCGGCCGCGCGCGGGTGCGCCGCCGCGCTGGCCGCGTCGTCCGGTTGCCGGTCCGGTCGGCCCGGTTTCGGGTTCGGACTCGGCGGTCTTTCCGGTGGCCACCGTGTAGCGCAGGGTCTTTCCGTCCCGGCTGAAGGTGAACGATTGGGAATCCGCGGCCCAGGCGACCCGGAGGTCGCCGCGCTTCACGGAGCCGGCGATCTCCCGGCGCATCTTCTCGTAACGGTCGTATCGCGGCATGTTCTGGAGTCGATCCTGGGCGACGGCGGTCAGCGCCAGAGTGGCGACGAGGCCGATCGTGGTCCAACGGGTCCAAGCAATTGTGGGCGACATGTCCCTAAACTCTACGATGTTTGGGCCGCGCTAGTCACCCGTGGCCGCGCTTGGGGGGGAGGATTGGATGTAGACGCTGCGCGACGGGAAGGCGAACTCGACGCCGATCGTCTCGGCATAGCGCGCGATGTCGAGCAGAAAGGCCCCGCGCAACGCCAACTCCTCGGCGTACAGGTCCGTTTCGAAGAACATGTAGAGAAGCACGTCCAGCGAGCTGGCGTTCATCGCGTTCATTTCGACGTGGTACTTGTCTTTCCGCGTCTTTGGGTGGTTCGCGATCATTTCGCGAATACCCGTGCAGAACTCCTCGATCTTCTCCGGAGGCGTGCTGTAGGTCAGCGCGATCGCCATCTTCAGCCGGCGATACCGCCGCACCCCGAAGTTCTCGACCGAGGCTTTGATCATGTTGCTGTTCGGAACCGTGATCACCGAATCTTCGAACGTTCGGATGCGCGTGCTTCGAAGGTTGATCTCCTCCACCGTGCCGTCGATCTCTCCGATTCGGACCCAATCGCCGATGCCAAACGGCATGTCGAACAGGATGGTGAGCGATCCAAACACGTTCTCCACGCTGTCCTTGGCCGCCAGCGCAAGCACGAGGCCGCCGACGCCGATGCCTGCGACGATGCCCGCCAGGTTGATGCCCATCGACGCCGCGAACAGGATCAATCCGGCGGCGAGGATGACGAACTTGCCGAACTTCGAAGCGATTGGGATAAGGACGGCGTCCGCGCGTTGCATGAACTGCGTGGCACGGTTCGAGAAGGCCTCCATGACGGCGTCCCAGATCGCGAACAGCATCCAGATCGCGGTGGCGAACTGAAGGACCCTGCTGCCGAGAATCAGCGCGGCTCCCAGCAGCTCCGGAAGATTCAGATAAGGCACGCTGAGGAGGAGCATCGACGCCGTCAGAATCCACCCGATCGATCGCCTCAGGCCCCGGCGGACCGAATCCGACAGGCGCGCGCCGACGATGCGATAGCGCACGCGGAGGACGCCGGCCAGCAAGAGGCGCGTCAACAGGTGGAGCGCCACGGAAGCAAGGACCAGGGCCCCGAGCATCATCCACTGCCAGTGTTCAAGCCAAAACGACTTTGCACGCCACGGTTCGGGAACTTGAGAGCGCAGCCACTCGCCGGGGTCGACGGAGCGGGCGTCGATCTCCTTGAGGCCTGCGATCGTGGGGCGGTCTCGGACGGCCTCCCACATGGCGGGAAGCGCCTCGACGGTGGCCCGCGAGAACTTCCACGCACCGCTGTCCAGGCGGGCAAGTTCGATCGCCCCTACGACGCGCCCCGCGGGGTCCTTGGGGCGCACCAGCGTGTAGGCGTCGCCTCCTTGCTTGTCGGGGATGAGCTCGAGATCGACGTAGATCGTCCGGTTGAGCACGTCGAACAGCATTTTTGCGAGGCGCGGACCCTCTGTGTCCCGCAAGACGAGATTGACCGAGCTGAGGTCGAGGGTTTCAGCGGCGTCTTTGGTCCGCGATTCGTTCATGGCCTCGAGGAACGTGCGCACCGTCGCCCGAGGATTCGAGAGCCGCTCGGGCACCTGGTTGGGCGACCCGCCGCCGATCGGCGGCATCGGCAACTGGGCGCGGGCCCCAGCGGCCAACAGGCAAGCGGCGGAGGCCAGGAGAAATCGAAGCGCCGGGCTCATTCCAAGAACCTACCCCCCGCGGGGACGAGCCCGCCAGAAACCCCGGCGAGAGCCACTGCGAACGTTCTGGCCCGGCAAATCGACGAGTTTTGTTTGATTCTCCATGCCGAACGTGTTACGATGTCTGCAAGCCCTTCATGCCTCGCGTAAGCGGCGCGAAGGGCAATTTCAGGTTGGATTGAAGGAGTTATGATGAAAAAGGTACTTGTTTTGGCGCTTTGTGGCGTCGTGGGCAGCGCGTTTGCACAGACGGCGTTTTGGTCTGGAGACACCACGGGTGGCCCGACGATGGCCCGCCCCCTCTCGTACACCGGGACTTCCGGCAGCGGCACGGCGGTTCACTACCAGGTGCAGCCGTTCTGGGTCACCGTTGGCGGGACCTACACGTTCGAGATCAACGGCGTCTCGCACCCGGACACCTATGCGCTCGCGTACAGCAGCTTCAACCCGGCCACGCCGTTGGTCGGCCTGCTGGACGGGGACGACGACTTCAGCGGTTCGTTCACGCTGTTGTCGGGCACGGGGCAAGGATTTGCCTCCTCCCGAATCGGGGTCGGTGAGACGACCAACTTCTCCGGTGGAACGGGCCTCGGGCTCTCCGCGAACACCCAGTACTATGCCGTCGTGGCGGGATTCGGCAACAACGACTTCGGCACGTACGACGCCGCCATCGGTGGCGGCCAGGGTCGCGTCGTGCTCGGCGCGGTGCCTGAGCCTGCGACGATGCTCGCGCTGATCGCCGGCGTAGCCGGCCTCGCCTCGCGCCGCCGACGCAAGTAATCGGCAACGCGTGGTTCGAAGGGGGATCGGGATTCGTCCCGGTCCCCCTTTGCGTTGCATGAGAGACCTCACACGCCGTCGACGGGATCGGCGTGGACGGGGAGCCAACGCCTGGCGACCACGGTTCCCAAAGGGGCGAGAACGAGCGCGGGTAGGTAGTTGGCGACGGGTAGGCGCTTGATCTCGAGCAGCCCCATCCCGATGGCCAACAACATGGCGCCTCCCACGGCGCTCGCCTCGGCCAACAGTTCGGGGTCGCGCGCCAAGGCTCGCAGACGACCCGCGGCCAGGGTGAGCGCGCCCTGGAAGACCAACACGATCGCGGCGGTGACCAGCACGCCGGGACCCAAGGTCGCGGCGAAGAACACCGAACCCACGCCGTCCAGCACGCTTTTGATCGCCAGCAGCTCGATCTTGCCCTCGAGCCCCTCCTGAAGACAGCCGAGCAGCGTCATCGGTCCCACGCAGAACAGGATGCTCGTGGTGACGACAGCTTCGGAGAAGCGTCCGGTTGCGAGCGGCCCGAGAGAGACCCGCGCCCACTCAGCGAACCCCTCCACACCCGCCTGGATCCCCAACGCCCATCCCAGAACCCCGCCGACGGTCAGCGCAAACGCCAGCACCAGGACGTTCTTGGATTCGAGAAACAGCTTGACCCCGATGCCGAGCGTGACCAGTCCGAGCGCCGACAAAGCGATCTCCATCGCCGCGGAGGGAACGCGGGCGCCCAGCGCCCAGCCCAGGAGCGAGCCTACGACGACGGTCGCCGTGTTCAAGAGGGTGCCGCGGATCGGCAGGCCCATGGCGTCAGCCGTTGCTCGCCGCGAACGACTTCATGTAGGCGGCCAGCGTCTCGCACCCCTCGTTGGGGAACGCGTTGTAGATGCTCGCGCGGACGCCGCCCACGGAGCGGTGGCCTTTGAGCCCGTCGAGCTTCTCGGCCTCCGCACCTTGGACGAACGCGTCCGTGAGAGACGCGTCCGCCAGGGTGAAGGTCACGTTCATGATCGACCTGCAGGCCTTGTCCGCGTGGCCCCGATAGAACCCCCCCGACTGGTCGATCGCATCGTAGAGCACCTGGGCCTTCTCCCGGTTCCGAGTCTGCATCGCCTCCAGCCCCCCCTGCCGTTCGACCCATTGGTAGTTCAGGCCGCACATGTAGATGCCCCAGCACGGCGGGGTGTTGTACATCGATCCATTCTCGACCTGCGTGCGGTAGTCGAGCATCGGCGGCAGGCCCTGGTTCATCTCGGGAAGCAGGTCCTCCCGGATCACCACCACGGCCACGCCGGACGGCCCCATGTTCTTCTGGGCTCCGGCATAGATCAAGCCGTACTTCGACACGTCGCACGGACGCGAGAGGATGTTCGAGGACATGTCGCACACCGAGAGGGCGGGCAACGTGGCGTCGCCTTGAAACTCGACGCCCTGGATCGTCTCGTTGCTCGTCCAGTGGATGTAGGAGGGGTTGTCTCCGTAGTCCAGCGACCCGAGATCCGGAACGTTCGAGTAGCCGTGCTCCTTCCCGTCGAACGCGAGGTGGGTTGCCCCTCCGATCTTGGCGTCCTGATACGACTTCTTGCCCCACGTACCGGTGACGACGTAAGCCGCGGTTCGACCCTCGCCGCGCAGGTTCATCGGGATCATCGTGTTTTGAAGGCTCGCTCCGCCCTGGAGGAAGACGACCTTGTAGTTGGAGGGCACGTGGAACACCCGGCGAAAGGCGGCTTCCGTGTCCGCCAGGATGCCCTCGAAGTGGCTGCTGCGGTGGCTGAGCTCCATCACGCTCATGCCGGTCCCGTTCCAGTTCATGAGTCCGTCGCGTGCCACTTTCAACACTTCGACCGGCAGGGTGCACGGTCCGGCGGAGAAGTTGAAGACGCGGTTGTAGGGCTGGCTCATGGAACCCGTTTTACCCTGCGCCCCGTTCGGGTTCACTCCTTGCCTGCACCATAATCACCCCTATGCCAGGCGAGGTGCGGTACGAGCTGCTTTCGGTGTGCCCCCACACCGGCGCGCGCCGAGGCCGCCTCCACACACCTCACGGCATCGTCGAGACCCCCGCCTTCATGCCCGTGGGCACCGCGGGCACGGTGAAGACGGTCTCTTCCGAGGAGTTGGAGGCGTTGGGCTTCCGCTTGATCCTCGCCAACACGTACCACCTCTCCCTGCGGCCGGGCAGCGACCGCATCGAACGCCTCGGCGGCTTGCACAAGTTCATGGGATGGAGGGGCGCGATCCTCACGGATTCGGGCGGTTACCAGGTGATGAGCCTGGGGAAGATGCGAGACATCGACGACCAGCGCGTTCGGTTCCGGTCCCATCTCGACGGTTCGGAAGTATGGCTCAGTCCCGAGCGCGCGCTGCAGATCCAGTGGGAGCTCGGAGTGGACATCGCGATGGTGCTCGACGAGTGTCCGCCTTTCCCCTGCAGCCGGGACGAGGCGGCCGAGGCCATGCGGCGGACCCATCTTTGGGCGGAGCGGTCGATCCGCGCGCGGCGGGCCGGCCAATCTTGCTTCGGCATCGTCCAGGGCGGCGTGCACGACGACCTGCGCGACGAGAGCGCGGCGTTCATCACCTCGCTGCCGTTCGAGGGCTTTGCGATCGGAGGCGTGTGCGTCGGGGAGCCGACGGAGATGCAGTACCCGGTGGTCGCGCGCACGGCCCGCCGGCTCCCCGAAGAGAAGCCGAGGTACCTCATGGGCGTCGGGCACCCTCGAGATATCGTGCACGCCGTCGCAAGCGGGATCGACCTGTTCGACTGCGTGCTGCCCACCCGGATGGCGAGGCATCACTGCCTGTACACGTTGAAGGGGCGCGTGAACATCATGGGCTCCGAGTGGACCGACGTCGACGCGCCCGTGGACGCGCAGTCCGTCTTTCCGCAGACGGAGCGGTACCCCGCGGCCTACCTGCGCCACCTGTTCAAGGCCAACGAGCCGCTGGGTCCAAGGCTGGCCACCCTGCACAACCTCGCGTTCTACGCGCGGCTGATGGAGGAGGTACGGGAAGCGATCGCGGCAGGGACCTGGCCCGCGCTGGCGGAGCGGTACGCGCAGGCGTGAGGGGGTAGGAGTGGCACGCAAAGGGCGCAAAGGCCGCTATGGGGGTTCACGCAGAGGCGCTGAGGCGCGGAATTTATCGCTTTCGGCGGCGGGCGGCAGTTGCCAATCCCGCTGCGGCAAGGACCAGAGTAAAGGGCTCGGGGACCGGCGCCAGGCTCACGTCGTCCAGGAACGCGAAGTGCGTGTTGGCATCCTCGTCGTTGAAGAACGTGATCGTCGTCGGATTGCCGGTACCTGCGAAGTCGAGGCTGAACCCTTGCCAGGCGATCACGGCGTTCGCGTTGTTGAGGTTGAAGCTCTGCGCCGCTCCCCCGTCGATCGAGACTTTTATGACGCCTGTTCCCGTCCGATTCGCATAGTTCGAGGTACCGCCCCAGAAGGAGAGCCTGTACTGTTGCGCAGCCACGGTCGCAACCGTTTGTTCGATCCCGCCACCGGTGAAGGTCGTCGGGGCGAGGTCCACCACCTGGTTGCCATCGTGGGCCGTTCCGATCGAGTAGATAGCCGGATCGAAGTGCTCGACTCCGTTAAGCACCGTCGTCCATCCTGTGATCACGTTCGAACCGCCCGCCACGTAGCCGTAACCCGAGGGCTGATGGGGAACTTCGAAGCTCCCATTGACGATCAAGTTCGCTGACGCTGGCGCCACAACGCAGAACAAGCTTGCTAGGACGATGGTGGTTCGTTTCAAAAGACTTTAGGACCCCGACTGTCTTTCCAGTCTGCAGGAGAACCAGTCCAAATGCAACCAGCAATTTCACTGGGATGCTCAACGAAGGGTCGTTCCAAGGTCGGAAAGTCCAAAGCGGCCCCCCGCCCCCCGCGCCTCTGCGTGAAACCCTTGCGCCCCTTGCGTTCCTTGCGTGAAACTCCCCCCCGCGCCTCAGCGCCTCTGCGTGAAACCCTTGCGCCCCTTGCGTTCCTTGCGTGAAACTCCCCCAGCGTCTCTGCGCCTCCGCGTGAACCCCCATAGCGCCCTTTGCGTTCTTTGCGTGCAATATCCCCCTACCGGTAGAGCAGGTGCGTCTTCCGCACGGCGCGGAACGCCTGCAGCGCCGGCATCCAGTCCCGGCGCGCGGCCGCGTAGCCGCCCTGGAGAAGGGCTTGCGAGGTTTGGGAGTTCTGCAGCAGGTTCACCAGTCGGCTCGAGTCCCACTCGGGGAAGAGGCGGTGCAACTCAAAGACCAGCTCGCAGCCAAAGCGCACCGAGTCGAACGCCGCGCGATCCGTCACCGTGAAACCGACCCCGCCGCACGGCTCGTTCGCGAACTTGCTGGCGTTCGGCGTGAACTCCAGCGGGTACACACGCACGCCCGGAACCGCCTTGGCGTTGAGCGCCGCGGCCAGCTTGCGACCGTCGAGCCAGGGCGCTCCCACGAGCTCGAAGGGCGTGTCGGTGCCTCGGCCGACCGAGAGGTTGGTCGCTTCGACGAGCCCGATGCCCGGATAGAGCAAGGCTTCGGTCGGCGACCGCATGTTGGGGGACGGGTTGACCCAGGTCAGCCCGGTTTCGTCCCACCACATGTCGCGCCGCCAGCCCTCGCACTTCACCACGGAGAGCTTCGCGCCGATCTTGCGCTCGCTGTTGAACAACCGGGCGAGCTCGCCGGCGGTCATGCCGTGGACCAGCGGGATCGTGTGGAAGGCGGTGAGCCCGAGGTGGCGCTCGTCGGCGACCGGGCCGTCGGCGTCGATCGCCGTGATCGGATTCGGGCGATCCAACACGACGACCTCGAGCCCGTCCCTGGCGGCGGCTTCCATCGCGTAGCCGAGCGTGCCGACGTACGTGTAGAAGCGCGTGCCGATGTCCTGGATGTCGAACACGATCGTGTCGACCCCTTGAAGCTGCTCCTTCTTGGGCCGGTAGCGATCGGCCCCTTGGCCGGGGTTGTAGAGCGAGTAGGCGGGAAGGCCGGTCTTCTCGTCGCGTCCGTCCTTCACCGCCTCGTCCACCAGGCCCCGGAGGCCGTGCTCCGGGGCGAACAGGCAGACCAGCGTCATGCCCGGCGCCGCCGCGAGGACGTCCGAGGTGAACCGCCCATCTCGGGTGCGCCCCGTGTGGTTCGTGATGAGCGCGACCTTGCGGCCCTTGAGTTGGGCGAACCCGTCGCGCTCGAGGACATCGATGCCGCAAAGCACGTCGGGAGCGCGGTGGACCATGCCGAGGGCGGCCACGGCGGGGAGGAGCATGGCAAGACTCATGGAGGAGGTTTACCCGGCGGGCGTTGCACGCCCGTGTTGGGTTTTGAGGTCCCCATTGCGTCTTTGCGTTCTTTGCGTGATACCCCCGGGAGGAGGCAGGCGGTGGTGCCGCGAACTCGTGTGCTCATGAAGCTGTTCCTGGGTTTCTTGGTGGCGGGCGCGCTGATCGTCGCGGTTCGGCTGGGGGCGGAGGGGCCTGTGGCGCGGGACACCGGGGTCGTCCAGGCGGCCAAGGCCTTCCTGGACGCGTTGCCGGCGGCGGAGCGGGCCAAGGCCGCGCGGCCCTTCGACTTGGCGCTGCGCAAGGTGTGGCAGTTCACCCCCGGAGACCGTGCCGGGACTCGGCTGCGAGACCTCGGCCCGGAGCAGAGGGCCCTTGCGGAGGCGCTGCTGAAGACCAGTCTCAGCGAGGGAGGCTACTTCAAGACCAAGAACGTGATGCACCTCGAGGACATTCTCGGAGGCAGCTACGCCAGCGACCTCTATTGGATCGAGATCTTCGGAACACCCTCGGCGGACGGCCCCTGGGGGTGGCAGTACGAGGGCCACCACGTGGTGCTCACCTTCACCTACGTCGGCGGAAAGATGTCGATGACCCCCGCGTTCTTCGGAGCCCATCCGGCCCTTGCCAACGATGGCAAGCGTGAACTTCGGGCGCTGGGCGCCGAAGAGGACTTCGCGCTGAAGCTATTCGGCACGCTCGACGCCGAGCAGCAAGCAAGGGCGCGAATCATCGAGGCTGTGCCCGCCGACATCTTCACTGGCCCCGATCGCGACACGATCCTGACCGAACCAAAGGGGCTGCCGTGCTCCGCGCTCAATGCCGACCAGCGCGAAAGGATGATGGCCCTGATCGACGTCTACCTCGACGACGCACCCGCGGAGGAGGCCGCTTTGCGGAAAGCCGCGATCGAACGGTCCCTCGACCAGACCCTGTTCGCATGGATCGGACCAGCCGAGCGCGGAACGCGCTTCTACTACCGGATTCACGGACCTCAAGTGCTCATCGAGTTCGACCACACGTCCGCGAGCCGAAGCGACGACCCGCACATCCACTCCATCTGGCGCACCCCCGGGGACGACTACGGCGAGGACCTTCTGAAGCGGCACTACCTCGAGGATCATTAGCTGGGGGGACGGGAATCGGGGATCGGGAATCGGGAATCGGGAATCGGGGATCGGGATTCCCGTCTACAATATCCTCATGCCCGTCGGACGATTCGTGCTGTGCCTCCACTCGCACATGCCCTACGTGCTCTCCCACGGGAAATCTCCGCACGGAACGGACTGGATCCACGAGTCGGCCGCCGAGTGCTACCTCCCGATCCTCCACGCGCTCGATCGGTTGCACCGCGACGGAATCCGCCCGCGGTGGACCATCAACATGACCCCCATCCTCGCCGAGCAGCTTGAGGACCCCACCTTCCAATCGGGCTTCGCCGATTACTGCCAGGAGAAGATCGACGCCGCGATCGACGACGCGCGGCGGTTTGAAAAAGAGGGCGAGCTGTGGATGCAGGGGCTCGCGGCGATGTGGCAGCGCCACTACACGCAGGCCCTCGTCGAGTTCAAGCACCAGTGGGGGCGCTCGATCATCGAGGGGTTCCGCTACTTCCAGGACGAGGGGTGCATCGAGGTGATCACGTGCGCCGCAACGCACGGCTACCTGCCGCTCCTTGGAACGGAGGAGTCCGTGCGCGCCCAAGTGAAGCTCGGAGTCGAGACGTACAAGAAGCACTTCGGCCGCCAACCGCGCGGCATGTGGCTGCCCGAGTGCGCGTATCGTCCCGCCTACGAATGGAAGCCTCCCGTGGGCGACGGGGCCAGCTTCGAACGGGCGGGCGTGGACGCCATCCTGGCTGAAAACGGGGTCGAGTACTTCTTTGTGGACTCCCACATGATCCGGGGAGGCGAGCCGCTCGGCACCTACGCGGGCAAATTTCCGCAGCTTGCCGAGCTGTTCGCGCGCAGCCAGAAGTTCTTCACCCCTCCCCCCGAGCAGCGCAGCGAGTACGAACCCTACCGGCTGACGTCGGGCGTGGCCGTGTTCGCACGCGATCCTCAGACCACCGTCAAAGTCTGGTCGGGCGAGCACGGCTATCCGGGCGATCCGCACTACCTCGAGTTCCACAAGCAGCTCTATCCGGGCCGCCACAAGTATTGGCGCATCAGCGAGGACAAGCAGGACCTGGGCAAGAAGCAGCCGTACGATCCGTGGGCGGCGTTCGAGCGCCTCTCCGGCCACGCCGCGGATATGGCCAAGACCCTCAAGGAGACGCTCGCCGCGTACCGGGGAGCCAGCGGGCACGACGGCATCGTGACATCGATGTACGACACCGAGCTGTTCGGCCACTGGTGGTTCGAAGGGCCGGAGTTCTTGTGCGAGCTGGGCCGACACGTCGCCGCCGATCCCGATCTCGAGTGCGTTTCCGCCTCGGAAGTGCTGGACTCGGGCGTCGTGCGGGGCACGATCACGCTGCCCGAAGGGTCGTGGGGCGAAGGCGGCTACCACTTCGTTTGGCTCAACGACGGCAACGTGTGGACGTGGGAAAAGCTGCTTCCGGCCGAGCGCAGGATGCGCGAGCTGTCCGAGCGGCTGGCGAACGGACCCGCCCGCGAAATCGTCATTCAAGCGGGAAGGGAACTGCTCCTTGCCGAAGCGTCGGACTGGCAGTTCCTCATCTCGACGTTCTCCGCCCGCGACTATGCCGAAGTCCGCTTCGACGACCATATCGATCGGTTCCACCGTCTGGCCGACCTTGCCGAGTCCGTCCACGCCGGTGGTGAACTCTCTGTCGCCGATCAGACATTCATCGAGGAGTGCCAATCGAAAGACGCTCCCTTTGCCGATCTGGACCCCTCGCTGTGGAGTCCCTCTCGATCTCCCGTTGGGACCTAAACCATGAAACCCTCTCTTGCTTCGTCGATTCTCGCAGCGGCCTCCCTCCTTGCGTTCGCAGGGTGTGGCGGCGGCCAGAAGCCTTCTGCCCAGGCCCAAGCGGGTTCCCAACCACCGGTCGCGGCCCCCAACGCCCCGGCTCCTTCCGTTGCGAAGGCGCTGGAAGACGCGAAGGTGGACGTGCCGCCCATTCCCGCGAAGAACACCAAGGGTTGGGCTGGCGGGAAGCTCGCGGCCACCGACATCGCCGCCAAGATGGACGCCGCCATGAAGAGCCTTCGCAACGTGCGCGTGGTGGCCACCGTGCTGGGGAAGACTCCAAAAGGGCGCATCATGCCCTCCACGTTTCCCGGTGAGATCCAAGACGATCGGACGTTCCGCATCTCCTACATGCTCCTCACCGACGACGTCCCCACGACGGGCATCGCGACCGCCAACGGCACCAAGCTGGTCACCCTCGGCGAGGGCGGGCTCTCCGCTCCGAAGAAGGTGGGTTCGACCCCGCAGCGCGACATGGAGAAACTGGTCGAGGAGTGGCCCAAATCGTTCCCCACCAACGTTTTCGACGGGCTGACCGACGGCGGCGGCTACTGGAGCGCACTCATCGGGGCGTGGCAGCGCGGCGTACAGGGGTTCAAACTCTCGGTGGAGGAGCGCACCATGCCCTTTAAGGATCGGAAGATCAGAAACTACCGAGTCGTCGCAGAGCGGCCGGTGCCCGGCCCCGGCGGGCGCGTCGAGACCGTCGAACTTGTCGTGGACGGACAGATCTTCCTGCCGGTCACCATCCGTTCCCATGGGTGGGACCAGCAGGGTCGGGAGTTCCAGTACCAGTGGTCGGCCGAATGGAAGAACAACCAGAAGCTCGACGCATCGAAATTCAAGATCGGCAACTCCTGACGCGCCGGTAATCTCCGCGCATGCGGTTTTCAACGCGGGCTGTGCACGGGGCGGGGACGTTCGAGGACGGGGTCGGCGCGTCCGTCCGCCCGATCTACCAGAGTTCGACCTTCCGTTGGGAGTCGCTCGAACGCGAGCCACCGTTCATGTATGCCCGCTACGGCAATCCCAACCGCGCGGAGTTGGAGGCGACCCTTGCGGCGCTCGAAGGAGCCGAATACGGCGCGTGCTTCTCGAGCGGAATGGCCGCCCTCGCCGCGGCCATGTCCTTGGCCCAAGCCGGGGACCACGTCGTGCTCGCCGATGCGATCTACGGGGGAACGGCGGCCCTCGCCGCAAAGCTCCTCCCCCGGCATGGAATCGAGGTCTCCTCGTTCGACTCGCTGAAGCCGGAATCGCTTCGCGCCGCCGCACGCCCCAACACGAAGCTCGTGTTCTACGAGTCCCCCACCAATCCCACGGTGGAGGTCGTTGACATCGCCGCCGTGGCGGCCGTGGCAAAACAGTTAGGGATCCTAACGGTTTTTGACAACACGTTCGCCACTCCCTACCTCACGCGTCCCCTTTCCCTGGGTGCGGACGTCGTCGTGCACTCGACGACCAAGTATCTGGGAGGCCACAGCGACGTGACCGGCGGGGCGGCGCTGACGAACGACGCGGCCATTCATGCGCACCTGCTCGAACAACTCAAGCTCGGGGGCGCGGTACCGGAACCGTTCGCGAGTTGGCTGACCCTGCGGGGCGTGAAGACGCTTCCCGCCCGGATGCGCGTGCACTGCGACAACGCGGCCCGGGTCGCCGAACACTTGGCGGCGCACCCCAAAGTGCGGCGCGTCTGTTACCCGGGGTTGGCGGAGCCGGACGTGCGGGCGCTGGCCGCGCGGCAGATGGAGGGCCGGTTCGGAGGCATCGTCGCGTTCGAACTGGAAGGCGGGCGGGACGCGGCCTTCCAGTTCGCCGAGCGGACCCGGGTGTTCCATATCGCCGCGAGCCTCGGCGGCGTCGAATCGCTGCTCTCCTACCCGCCGCTGTTCTCCCACGCGGGGCTCACGGAAGAGGAGCGCCAGGCTCGCGGGATCACGCCGGGCCTGCTGCGCGCGAGCGTGGGGCTGGAGGACATCGACGACCTGGTCGAGGATCTCGACCGGGCCCTCGCCTAACCCGGATCCTCGCGCGAAGGCATGAAAGGCCGGCGTCCGGGCTGTTCTCTGGCCGGGTTTCGGCTCCGCCCAGGGGTGCCACGCCCGCTGGCCGGGCGTGCAGAAGCCACCCGTTCAGGCGTCCGGCCCACGCCCGTCGAGCGGGCGTGGCAGTGCGCAAACGCGCCTGGACGGTTTCTCGACAGTCGCCTCCTCCACGCACGCTCTGAGCCGGGCTAAACGCGCACGGGCTGGCCGGATTCCAGCGACTCCACGATCGCATGCATCGTGCGCACCGTGGCGATGCCCTCGGCGAGGTCCGGGCTGTTGGGTTCGCCTGAGAGCAGCTTCGAGGCGAAGAAGTCGGCGTAGTTGCAGAACTCGCCGTAGTGCATGCCCTTCAGTTCGTGGCGGTAGTGGTAGCCCGCCATCGCGTGGTCGAAGTCCTCCTCGATCTCGATGCCGTCGCCATCGTGCCGGGTGAATCGCAGCTCGGGGTAACGCGCCAAGCTCGTGCCTTTCGAGCCCATGAGGAAGCACTCGATCATCGACCGCGCACGGGGCAACTCGTGGATGCCGTAGTTCCCCAGCACGCGCCCTATCCTTCCGGATTCGGCGACGAGGTTCACACAGATCGCGTCATCGCCCCGCACCCCGTACCGCTCGCCCAGCGCCGTCTTCGTTCCGACGGCGTGGACCGTTCGGATCGGCCCCAGATACCAGCGGACGAGATCCACGGGGTGGCTGAGCCCGAGGTACGCCCAATGCGTGTCGGTGGCCGCCCAGGGGCTTTTCTCGTAGTACCAATCCATACGGTGGTTGTAGTGCGCGTCGACCAGCTCCACGTCGCCCACGTCGCCCGCCTCGTAGAGCTCCCGCTGACGTTGGAACGGCTCGTAGAACCGTGTGGACTGGCCCACCTGGAGCCGGCACCCGTGGACGCGTGCAAGCTCCAGGAGCCGATCGCCTTCGGACGGGTCGTTCAGGAGCGGCTTCGTGCAGATCACGTGCTTTCCGGCCTCGAACGCGGCCGCGATGTGGTCGGCGTGGAGCGAGTCGGGCGTGTAGATCGCCACGATGCGCACGTCCTCGCGGGCAAGCATGGCGCGGTACTCGTCGGTGACCCACAAACCAGGGACCGCCTCTCGCGCCTCGTCGCGCTTCTCGGCCGCGAGATCGCAACCCGCGACCGCCTTGCACAGACCCGATGCGCGCAGGGCCACCAGGAGCGTATGCCCCTCGTGGAGGCCCAACACGCCGATGCCCAACCGCTCCTCGGGCGGCACCTCGCCGTACGAGCGGCGATGGCCTACGGTCGGTTTGCCGGTGGGTTGGATGTCGCGGTGCATGGGCTATCCGGGGGGCCAGGTCAACGCACGGCCCCCGAGCAGGTGGGCGTGCAGGTGGGGCACGGTTTGTCCGGCCGCCTCGCCCTGATTGATCACGACGCGGTACCCCTCGTCCAGCCCGAACTCCTCGGCGATCTTCTTCGCGGCGTTCAGCAGGTACATGTGGTCGCCCTCGTCGGGAAGCGTCGCCAGGCCCGCGATCTCTGCGCGCGGCACGATGAGGATGTGGACGGGCGCCACGGGCTGGATGTCCTTGATGGCCACGACGTGGGCGTCCTGGTAGACGATCTCCCCGGGGATCTCGCCGTTGATGATTTTGGTGAAGAGGGTGGGCACTGGCTCAGTTCCTTACCGAGAGGGCTCGGCGGTCAGGGGACGGAGCCGCGGCCAGTTCGCCGTAGAGCATGCCGTCCCGATGGTCCGAGAGGTGAACGTGGACAAGCGAGCCGACCCACTGCGGCGAGCCCGCAAACCGCACCTCGAGATAGTTGTCCGTCAGTCCGCCGAGGAGTCCGTCCCGGCGCTTGCCCTCCACGAGCACCCGAAGCGTCCGTCCGAGGAACCTCTGCGCATGCCCCTCGCCCGTCCGGCTCGTCACCTGGGAGAGCACCTGGCTTCGCCGCACCTTCTCCTCGGGGGCCACGGGGTCGCCCCACTGATCCGCGGGCGTGCCGTGCCGCGGCGAGAAGCGAAACAGGTGGGCCTTGAGGTACTTCGCCTGTTCGCAGACGGCCACGCTCGACTGGAACCGTTCCTCGGACTCGGTTGGAAACCCGACCATGATGTCGGTCGTGAGCGAAAGGTCGGGAATCTCGGCGTAGAGCGATTCGCAAAGGTCGAGATAGTCGCGCTGCGTGTACGGGCGGTTCATGTCGGCGAGCACACCCGAATCCCCGCTTTGCAGGGGCACGTGGAGGTGGGGCACGACCTTGCCGCCGGCCGCCACCCGTTCGATCAGCCGCGGCGTGACCTGGCGCATCTCGATGCTGCTGATCCGGATGCGTTCGAGCCCGTCCACCGCGCACAGCCTTTCGACAAGATCCTCGAAGTCTGGCCCGCCGCTCCCCGTGTCGGGGCCGTAGGCGCCGATCAGCACGCCTGTGAGAACGACCTCGCGGTAACCCATGGACGCCAGCCGCTCCGCCTCCTCGATCACCTCGCGCCACGGGCGCGACGACATGACGGGCCTCGTGAACGGGATCGAGCAGTAGCTGCAGAACACGCTGCACCCGTCCTGCACCTTCAGGGTCGCGCGCGTGCGTCCCGCAAACGCGGCGGGACGGGCGCGGGGGCCTCCCGGAGGCGGCTCCAAACCCGGAAAGGCATGGAGCAGGTAGCTCAGAGCCTCCAGCTTCTGCGGGTTGGGGACGACGACGTGCGCCCCTTCCATGGGTTCGCGCTTGTTGAGGGCCATCTGCGAAGCGCACCCCGTGACCACGACCTTGGCGTCCGGGTTGGTGCGCGCGGCTTTGCGGATCGTGTACCGGCTCTTGCTCTCCGCGACCGACGTGACGCTGCACGTGTTGATGACGTAGACGTCCGCGGGTTGGTCGAAGGGCACGGCGTCGAACCCCGCTTCCTCGAAGCTCTCGAGGATGCGCTGGGTCTCGTACTGGTTCACCTTGCAGCCCAGGGTCGTGAAGGCAGCCGTCGGCACCCTCCAATTCTACAAGAACCGGGGTTGTTGGCCAGCCCGTGCCACAATCGGCCCGATGGTGCCGACGCAGGTGTGGGAGGGCCGTTCGCTGGGCGCGCGCGCGCTGCGCACGTTGCTGTACCCCCTGTCGCTGCTCTACGCGGCGGGATGGCGGCTTTACCTCTTGGTCTACCGCTGGGGGCTCAAGCGACCTGTGGAAGCGCATCGGCCGGTCGTGTGTGTGGGAAACCTCGCGACCGGAGGAAGCGGCAAGACCCCCTTGACGGTGCACCTCGCCGAACGGATCGCCGCCTCCGGTCGCAAGGTCGTCGTCGGGTGCAGCGGCTATGGCGGGCCCCACGAATCGGGTGCGACCCTCGCCCCGGCGGGGCCGCTCCGGGCGTCGGAGTGGGGGGATGAGCCGGCGCTGTTGCGCGAGCTTCTGCCCGCCGTGCCGCTTGTCGTGGGCCGTGCGCGCGTCGAGGCGGCGAGGCGCGTCGCCGAGGCGCATCCCGACGCTGTGCTCCTGATGGACGACGGGTTTCAACATCTGCCCCTCGTCAAGCACGTCCAGATCGTCCTCCAGTCGAACTCTCCCAACACGATGTGCCTTCCCGCGGGTCCCCTTCGCGAGCCGCCGAACGCCCTGCGTCGGGCCGACTTGGTGCTTCCCGGGACGTTCGGCGTGGTCGCGGATCCGCTCGTGCTGGAGAGTCCCCAGGGAGGAAGGGTCGAAGTCGCCGACTCGGCGTCGGTGTTGTGCGCGATCGGCCGTCCCGACAGCTTCTGCGATGCGCTGAGGGCCATGGGGCTGACGCTCGATCCAATCCTCGTCCTCCCCGATCACGACCCGTTGACGGAAGGTAACCTCCTTGAGCGATTGCCAAGCGACCAACCTGTCGTGGTGACCGCCAAGGATTGGGTGAAGCTGCGGGAGCGGAGCGACGCGGGGGAGCGCAGGTGGTTGGTTGCGCGCCACCGGGTCCGCCTCGAGCCTGCGGACGCCTTTGCGGCATGGCTGGATCGTAAACTCGATGAAGTGGAGTCGCGTTCAAAAGAAGCTTGAGGGCCGCTTGGGTGCGCTCGCGTTTGCCGTGGGTCAGATGTGGTTCGTGCGCAAGTCCCCGGAGGCCGCCGAACGCTCGGGAGAGCGCCTGGGCCGATTCTTCTTTCGCACGTTCGGCAAGTTCCGCGAGCGGGCGCGCTCCAATCTCGCACTCGCCCTGCCGGAGCTGGACGAAGCCGAGCGCGAGCGGATCGCACGCGAGGTGTTCCTCCATTTCGGACGCGTCATCGCTGACTTCCTTCGAACGAAGGGACGATCCCAGCAAGAGGTGATGGACGGCTATGTCGAGATCGTCGGCATGGAACACCTCGACGCGGCAAGTGCCCTGGGGAAGGGTGTGGTCATAATCACCGGCCACTTCGGCAATTGGGAGCGGGCCGCGGCTTATTTCTCCGCGATCGGGACGCCGCTCCACGTGGTGGCGCGCGATGCCGACGACGAGCAATTGAACGCGATGGTGGGCGAGCTGCGCGAGGCGGCCGGGCTCAAGGTCCTTTCCCGGGGCAGCGCCATGCGCGGGATCCTGACCACCCTGAGGCGGAACGGCTATGTGGCGATCTTGCCCGACCAGAACACCGAGGAGTCCTACGTGCCGTTCTTCGGGATGCCGGCCGGGACCGTGCAGGGGCCCGCGGTGATCCACTACCGGACCGGTGCGCCGATCATCCCGATCTACTCCATCTGGTTGGGCCCGAACCGGTACCGACTCGAGGTGCACTCACCCTTGGCAGCCGACGAGGGTTTCGACGAGGTGGAGGGCATGACGCGCGCGGTGAACCGATCGATCGAGGAGGCGATCCGCCGCCACCCCGAACAGTGGCTCTGGCTGCACGACCGTTGGAAATCCGCCCGCCGCAAGGGGTTGCTGTGAGTGGCCCGAAGTTCCTGTTCGTCCGCTTTTCAGCCATCGGCGACTGCGTGATGGCGCTGCCGGCGGTCACCGCCGTCCGCCAGGCCATTCCGGGCGCGTTCATCGCCTGGGCCGTGGACAGCCGCTGTGCGCCGGTGATCGACACGCGGCGGCTCGTCGACCACGTGCAGGAGTTTCCCCGCGATCGCTGGAAGCGCGAAAGCTGGTCGGTCGCAACGTGGCGCGACCAGGTTCGCCACTACCTCCTGCTGCGCCGGTTCCGCTTCGACTTCGGGATCGACCTTCAAGGGCACAGCAAGACCGCCCTTTGCCTGCGCCTTGCGTCGCCCAAGCGCTCGGTGAGCGTGCCTGCGACCGACGTCTTCGCCCGCATCTTGAACCGGCCTTGCCGGACGGAGATCGGGGCCCTGCATACGGTGGAAGCCCATCTCGCGGTGCTCGGAGAGCTTGGCGATTTCCCCGCTCCGTCGGGGCCCATCCTTCCGGACCTGACTCGGGAGCGGGAGGCGGTTCTTCCCCGCCTTCCCCAGGACCCGTTTGCCACCCTCTCGACGGGAGCCGGGGCTCCAAACAAGCTCTATCCGCCGGCGCTTTGGTCCCAAGTCGGCGCGCGGCTCCAGTCCGCGGGGGTCTCGGTCGTCTGGACAGGCGGCCCGGGCGACGCCGTCCCCGAACTGCCGGGGGCGACCAGTTTGGTCGGCGCTTTGACGCTGCGCGAGTCGATGGCGGCGATCGCCGGCAGCGCCGTCCATCTTTCGGGCGATACGGGAAGTGGGCATCTTGCGGCGGCCTACGGGGTGCCCACCGTCACGGTCTTCGGGCCGATGGACCCTGCGCGCTACCGACCCTACACCCACCGCGGCACCGTGTTGCGCGAAGGGGGAGATCCGGCGAACGTCCGCCCCGAGGCGATCGCGGCGGCGGCTCTCGCCTTCCTGGAGGAAGATGGCTCGCTTCCTCGTTAGCCGGCTCTCGTCGTTGGGCGACGTGGTCTGCTCGCTCCCGGCCGCCTCGGCGTTGAAGAGGGGCCACCCTGGTTGCGAAATCGTGTGGGTGGTCGATCCGAGATTCGCCGGGGTGGTCGAGTGTTGCGGCGCCGTCGATCGCGTCGTGCGGGCACGCCCCGGCTTCCGTCCTTCGAGCTGGCCGCGCCACGAGGGCGAATTCGAGGCGGCCCTCGATCTCCAGGGCCTCCTGAAGAGCGCGCTTGCGATCGCGAGGGCGCGCGTGGGCCGCAGGGTGGGTTACCACTGGCAGCGCGAGGGAGCGCAGTTCTTCAGCGACCGGGTGCTTCCCGACCCCTCCTCCCACCACATCGTGGACCAGTACGTGGACGTTGCGCGCGCGGTGGGCGGGGTCGCCGATCGGGCCGAGTTCCGCCTCGAGCCGAATCCCGAGGCGCGCGAGCGCGTCCGGGCGAAGTTGGCGGAACGGGGAGTGGCCGCTCCCTATGTCGTGGTGAACCCCGGGGCGGCGTGGGCGACGAAGCGATGGCCCGCCGGGCATTTCGCCTCGCTGATCGACCGAATCCAGGCGTCGGGCGTTCGCGCTGTGCTCATCGGAGGCAACGCGGAGGCGGACCGCGCTTCGGCGTCCGGCGTCGAAGGCGCCTGCTCCTCCTCTCCGGCGAACGTGGTGGGGGAGACGTCGATCGTGGAGTTGATCGCGCTGGTTGGCGACGCGCTGGGCCACGTAGGAGGCGACACGGGAAGCACCCACCTGGCCGCGGCGATGGACGTTCCCGCGTTCGGCCTCTACTCGATCACGCGTCCGCAGCGCTCGTGCCCCTACGGCCAAATCGAGCGGTGCTTCCACGACCCCGATTCCCTCGCGGGCATCACCCCCGATGCCGTTTGGGATAGGATGCTCTCGGTGATGCCTTGAGTGTCGTCGATCTGAATGAAGCGGTCCGCCTGCGCCAGGGGAAGCGGCTCGTGCTGACCAACGGGGTGTTCGACCTCCTTCACGCCGGTCACGTGCGGTTGCTCGAAGCCGCTCGGGCGCATGGAGACCTCCTGATCGTCGGGATCAACTCGGACGCGTCGGTGCGGCGCCTCGGCAAGGGGCCCCATCGCCCGATCCACCCGCAGGAGGACCGCGCCGAGGTGCTCGCGGCGCTGCGGTGCGTGGATGCGGTCGTGATTTTCGACGAATCGAATCCGATTGCCCTGATCGAGGCCCTCCGGCCGGAGGTGCACGTCAAGGGTGGGGATTATCGGCTCGAGGAGCTTCCGGAGACGCCCGTGGTACAGGGATACGGTGGGGAGGTGGTCCTCCTCCCCTTGCTGGAGGGGCGTTCGACGACGTCGGCGCTGCGCAAGGCGGGCCTGGAATGAAGGTGTTCGACTCGGACCCCCAGTTGCGCTGGCTCTTCTGCCTCACCCACCCCGATGACGAGATCGCCATCTGCGCCTGGATTCGCGTGCTGACCTCCCATGGCGTCGAGGTGTTCTTAAGCTGGACGCACGACACCCCCGTGCGCGAGGCCGAGGCCCGGGCCGCCGCGGATCGCCTTGGAGTCCCGCAGGACCGGCTCTTCTTCCACCACGCCCAAGACGGTTTGGCGTTGGAGGAGCTCGCCCTCCTCAAGGCCAGCTTTCAGACGATGATGAACGCCGTCCAGCCGGATCGCGTCGCCTGCGGCGCGTTCGAGCACGGGCACCTCGACCACGACGCGACCAACTTCTTGGTCAACCACACGTTCGGGGGTGTCGTTCTCGAGTTTCCGCTCTACCATCCGTACCTCACCTGGCTCCAAACGTTGAATCGGTTTTCGGATCCCACGGGCGAAGAGGTGTTGCGGCTCAGTCCCGAGGAGCGGCGTTTCAAGAGCGCGTTCAGCAAGCACTATCCCAGCCAGAACATCCGTCGCGTCCTCGTCTGGTACGAGGTGTACCGCGCGATGACGCTCCGGCCGCTGGACCTGCGGGACACGGAGCGGATGCGCGTCCAAACGCACAAAGACTTCTTGACGCCCAACGCCCCTCCGAAGCTGGCTGCGAGGATCCTCGCGTCGCCCCAATGGAAGCGGTGGTGCGCCGCGGTGGCACCCCATCTCGGCGTCCCCGACCCCGTCGTGGCGCGAACGTCTACACTGTAGCCTGTGTTTCGCAGGTTGATGCAGCAGGTGGACCGGCTTACAGGCCGGGGGGTGATCGACGAGCAGCTCTACGAAGAGCTGGAGGAGCTGCTTCTCCAGGCCGACACCAATGTGCACACGATCGGGGAGATCCTCGAGGAGCTGCGCAAGGAGGTGCGCTCGCAACGCGTGCGGACGCCCGGCGAGATCCGCGAGGCGCTGAAAGCCTCCATCGTGCGTCGGTTCAACCAGCCTTCGGCCGTAGGTCTGGACATGGCGGACGAGGGACCGACCGTGTACCTGTTCGTCGGGGTGAACGGCGCCGGCAAGACCACCACGATCGCCAAGGTCGCGCATCTCCTGAAGAAGCGGGGATTCTCCGTGCTCATGGCCGCGGGGGACACGTTTCGGGCCGCCGCGATCGAGCAGTTGGAGATCTGGGCGCATCGGGTGGGCTGCGACTTCGTTCGGAGCCAGCCCGGGGCGGACGCGGCCTCCGTGCTCTTCGACGCGATCACGGCGGCGAAAGCGCGCGGCACCGACTTCGTGCTGGCCGACACGGCCGGCCGACAACACAGCAAGAGCAACCTGATGGCCGAACTGGCCAAGGTGTCTGGCGTGGCCGAGAAGGCCCTGGGGCGGAAGCCCGACGAGATCTTGCTGGTGATCGACGCGAACACGGGCCAGAACGCGATCCGCCAGGCCGAGGAGTTCATCAAGGCCGCCCGCGTGACGGGGCTGGTCCTGACCAAGCTCGACGGGACCTCGCGAGGAGGGGCGTTGATCGGGGTTTACGACCGGTTCAAAGTTCCAATCAAGTTGGTGGGAGTGGGCGAAAAGGTCGAGGATCTGCTGGATTTCAAGCCGGACCGTTTTGCGGCGAGCCTGTTCGACTAGCGTGTCGTCGACATCTCGCGGCGGCCTTTCCGAAGGGCCTCAGCGTGTCTGAGCACCGCGCCTAAGGTCAGGGCCAGCGTCGTGGCGCCGACACCCAGATCGTCGAGCCAGCCGACGACCGGGAGGATGTCGGGGATGAAGTCGATCGGTGACAGCCCGTAGGCCAGCGCCAGGGCGGGCAGCCAACGCGCCCACTTAGGGAGGTCGGGATCACGGAACGCCCGCCACGCGTCCATCCAGGAGATCCAGCGTCTCACACTCCTGTGACGACTAGTCGTGCCTCCGGGTTGCCGGCGTGGGACCAACGCCCCCAGCCCGCCCGCGCTCCCAGGTCATCCCGCGCTCCCAGGTCATCCCGAGCGCAGTCGAGGGATCTGGCTGTGCAGGACCGTAGAATCGCAGCAACCACCGCGATCACGCTCGGCTCGGACCTCAAGATCCCTCGACTGCGCTCGGGATGACCGCGGGCGCTCGGGAATCCTACGGTACGAGTTTGCGGAACTGGTGCTTTCCGACGCGCAGGACCTTCCCGTAGAGGGCCTCGGGTTGCAGCGCCGCCATGGGCTCGGAGAGCTTCTCTTCGTCCAAGCGAACCGCCCCAGCCTGCATCAGCCGACGCGCCTCGCTGTTGCTCTTGGAGAGCCCGAGGGCCGTGATCAGTGCCGCGATGCCCACCGATCCGTCGGCTGCCAACTCCTTGGGAATGGTCGCCTCCTGGGCTTCGACGGGCTGTTTGCGTTCGCTGAACGTGCGGACGAAGTACGCGTCCGCCTCGTCGGCGGCCAGGGGCGAGTGGTAGAGCGCGACGATCTCGCGCGCCAGCCGGCGCTTGACGTCCCGCGGATTCGCGGAGCCTGCGGCCGCTTGCCCGCACAGGTCCCGCACCTCGTCCATCGGCACGTCGGTGCAAAGCTCGAACCAGTTCTCCATCTGGCCGTCGGGGATGGACATCGTCTTGCCGTACATGTCGTTCGGCTCGTCGATGATCGACACGTAGTTCCCGAGCGATTGCGACATCTTCTCCTTGCCGTCCGTGCCGATGAGGAGCGGACTGAGCATGACGACCTGGGGTTCCATCTCGTACTGGCTCATGAGCGTGCGCCCCATGAGGTTGTTGAACTTCTGGTCGTTGCCGCCCAACTCGATGTCCGAGCGCATGGCGACGGAGTCGTAGGCCTGACAGAGAGGATAGAGAATCTCGTGAAGCGCGATGGGACGCTGTTCCTCGAGTCGGTTGGCAAAGTCGTCCCGTTCGAGAATCCGGGCGACGGTCGTGCGCCCCGCCAACCGGATCACGTCCTCGAAGGTCATGGGGCCCAGCCAATCGCGGTTGAACAAGATCTCGGTTTGGTCGGGGTCGAGGATCTTGTAGATCTGCTTGCTGACGGCCTCCACGTTCGCCTGGACCTGCTCGCGGGTGAGTTGGGGCCGTGTCTTGCTCTTCCCGCTCGGGTCTCCGATTTGCGCCGTGAAATCGCCGATGATCAGGCAGGCGGTGTGGCCAAGGCGCTGGAAGTCGCGCAGCTTCCGCAGGACCACGGCCCAGCCAAGGGTCACATGCCCAACCGTGGGGTCGACGCCAAGCTTGACGCGCAACTGCTTGCCCGACTTCAGCTTGGATGCGAGGTCCTCCTCGCTGATGATCTCCGTGGTCCCACGCCTGAGAATCGCTAGTTGGTCTTCGACCGTCATCGGGGGGACAGGATACCTTTTGGCGCTAGGCGAACTGGAATTCGGGCGCCCCGAAGATCAGGCGGCTGACCGCGCCCCCGGTGGCGTTCGCATTCGCCTGGGTGACGCGTCCGTCGGACGCCATCTCGGCGGCTTTGACCAGTTCGGGCTTCTTGGAGGCGGCCAGGGGGGCGTCGTAGAGGGACAGCAGCGTGTCCACCACCCCGGCGGGCGTCGGGTCCTTGGCGAAGAGTCCGAAGGCGGGGAAGCGAATGGCGAGGCGGCGGGATCCCGGGCTTGGCGTCACGGTCCCGAACAGCGTGTCGGACCATTTGATGCGCTCGACCATCGTCGCGGACGAGATCCAGGCGGCGCCTCCTTCCCATCCCGAAACGTCGGGCGGATACAGCAGACGCATCCCCATCGCGCTCGCGGAGGTCGCCATCGCGGTGGCGGGAAGAAGCCGCCCCCGAAGGTTTTGGCCCTGGCCGCTTCGGGCGGCGTTGGCGGTCGCTTCGCCGATGCCCAGTTGGCGGATGGTGGCGACGGTGAAGTCGATCGGGTTCTTGTAGACCTTCCGCTCGGCCTTGGCAGAGTAGAACTCGGAGGAGCGCATGATGTCGCGGAGGAGGCCCTTGATGTCGAGGCCGGAGTCGCGGAAGCGCGTGGCGAGCCGGTCGACGAGCGCGGGTTCGGGATCGGGGTAGGCGAACCACTCCCAAAGCTTGCCGGTCAGGTACTTGGCGGTTTGGGGTTGGCCGCAAAGGAGCCCGATCACGTCCTCGCCGGAGAAGTTGCCTTTGCTTCCAAGGAACTCCTTGACGCCGGAGTCGTGCAATGCGGGGCGGTACAGAAAGGTCGCTTTCGGTATTCCTTCGGCCTGTCGGTTGAGGCGTCCGATCGACCAGCCGGTGAAGGCGCGGGCAGACTCCTGGATATCCTTCTCGGTGTAGTGGCCGATGCCCAGCGTGAACAGTTCCATGACCTCGCGTGCAAAGTTCTCGTTGGGCTTGCCACGCACGTTGAACTGGTTGTCGAGCCAAAAGAGCATGGCGGGGTCCTGGCTGACCTCGAGCAGCAGCGTTCTGAAGTCGCCGGTCGCATGCTTGCGCAGCACCTCGTTCTGCTGGTACATGAGCGGCGCCTGGTTGACTTTCGCCGCGCTGGTGGCAAAGTGGTCGTGCCAGAACAGCGTCATCTTCTCAAGCAGCGGCCGCCGGGTGGTGATCAGCTTGAAGCCCCACCAGGTGATCAGCCCCGGGACGTTCACCTGGCCGTTGTTGTTGGCCAACTCCGAGGGATCGAGGTCGATGGCCTCCTGGACGGACTCGTAGTCCAGCAGTCGATCGATCGCTCCATCGAATCCGTCCTGCAGGTAGTAGTCCAGCTCGGCTTCGCTGGCTCCGAGGCCGAATCGCCTCAGCAGGTGCGCGCACTTTTCCCGATCGGTTTTCAGGGCCATAGGATAGATGACGTTTCGCCGGTCGGCGGGTTCACCTGTCCCAAAAGTGAAACAGGCCCCGGCCGATTGGCCGAGACCCGTCTTGGAAACCGCGATGCGGGCGCTAGGCGTCCTTCGCGTTCGAGGACTTGTACGTGGCCTCGTTGATGAACTTGAAGAGCTTGCTGCCCTGGTAGTTGGCGGTCAGCGCGTAGCGAACCTGTTCGCCCGATTTGGTCTTGCGGACCATCTTCATCTTCCGCACTTCGGACTCCGGAACCTCTACGTGAGATCGCGTTTTGAGATTGTAAAACTGCATTCTGTCCCTCCTCCGGCGCCCCGCTTCCAAGAACCGACGCTCACCGGTGTTTGTATCAGGATCAATCATAGCATAAACACAGGTTCAAAGGAACCTAGATTTTTCTCTGTTTGCGAATTGGGACCCTGATCGGGGTGGCGCCGAAGGTGTACACCACACGAACTTGGGCCGGCGCCGCAACCGTCCTTCAAGTCGAAGTCCCCCCGTTGCAGACTCGAACTGTGTAGCATTTTTGCTGGACGTCAGTAACGTTGGTCGGGGTGCGAGAGGTATGCTTGATTCGAGCCTGCAATAGGCCCACTCACGCCAATGAAGGAACGAAAAACCAGGGAAGAACAGTCTGCGTGCAATCGCGCTTCCGTTGCCGAAGCCCGCGGATACGAGGAGTTTGCGATTCGCCAACTGCGAGTCGCCGGGTACCGAATCACAATGCCCAGGGTCCAGGTGATCCGGGCACTTGGCCAGAGCAACCGAGCGCTGAGCGCCTACGAAATCCACGAGGCGATCGTAGACGGGGGCGGCAAGATCGACGTGGTGAGCGTCTACCGGATTCTCGCGACGTTGCTCGAAACCGGCCTCATCCACCACATCGGAGTGGTGGACGGATACCTTCCTTGCCGTCTCGAAGACGCGCACACCGACGATCTCGAGCACCTCGTGTGCGAGCGATGCGGTTGCGTGACCGAGTTGTCGCTTCCCCCTTCGGTGATCAAAGCGACGACCGAGCAGGGCGAGCGCTTGGGCTTCGAAGCCAAGGCGATCCGAATCGAAATCGTCGGACTCTGCGAGCATTGTCGGCAGCCGAAGTGACCGCTGCGGCCCCGCATAAACAAGAAAAGCCCTCCCGATTCGTCGGGAGGGCTTTTTGGTTGGGGCAGCGCGCAGGTTACCGGAACGTCACGTCCATCGTCTTGATCATCGTGCTGTTGCCCTGATAGCGACCCACGCGGATCGTTCGACTCTGGCCCCATTCCACGCCGGACATGGCGCTTGCGACATCGGCGGCGGACTTGATGTCCGTGTCTCCCAGCCGTTCGATGACGTCGCCCTCTTCGATCCCCATGCGCTCGGCGACCGAGCCCGGCTCGACTCCGACGACCACGGCGCCGGAGACCTTCGCCGTGATGTCGTACTGCTTGCGCATCTCGTCGCTCAGGTCGCGTACGGTCACGCCGAGCTTGGCCTTGCCCTCGCGGAGCGGCGAGACATCGCCCTCGGGGGGCGCCTGGCCGCGGTTGGGTCGCTCGAAGAACTTCTGGAAGTCCTTGAACTCCGGCGGCAGGTTGGGGAAGGGGTTCCCGCGCGACCCGCGCTGGGGTGCGGGAACGTTCATGGTGGGCGGAGCGGGCGGTTCGCCAAGCTTGACCTGCAAGGTCTTCTCGGTGCCGTCCCGAACGACCTGAACGGGAACCGTCTCGCCGGGGCCGTAGCGCAACATCGCGTTACGGACGTCGCCCTGGTTTGCGATCGGGTACGTCCCGACGCGAACGATGACGTCGTTCTCCTTCATGCCTGCGGCCGAAGCCGGGCCGTCGTTGGGTACCTGGGTGGCAACCGCTCCGGCCTGCACGCCCAGCTCCTTGACTTGGTAACCCTTCAGATCCTCGGGCAACACGCCCAGATAGCCGCGGACGACCTTGCCCTTCTCGATCAGCATGTCGCCGATGAGCTTGGCTTGGTTTGCGGGGATGGCAAATCCGATCCCGACGCTGCCCCCGGTCTCGCTGTAGATGGCCGTGTTGATGCCGACGACGTTGCCGTCGATGTTGACGAGGGGACCACCCGAGTTGCCTTGGTTGATCGCGGCATCGGTCTGGATCAAGTCCCCGTAGTTGCGAATCGCGCCCGTCCGCTCATCGGGGATCAGGCTCTGGCGCGACAAGGCGCTCACGTGGCCGACCGTCATGCTCTTCTCGAGCCCGAACGGCGAGCCGAACGCGATCGCGAACTGGCCGGTCCGCACCGCTCCGCTGTCGGCGAATCGCGCCGCCGGGAGGTCGGTCGCCTCGATCTTGACCATCGCGATATCGCTCTCGGGCGCCCGCACGACCTTTCCCGGAAATTCTCGTCCGTCGTCCAGCACCACGGTGACCTTGTCGAAGCCGCCCGCGACGTGGTCGTTGGTCATGATCCAGCCGTCGGAGCGGTAGACGACGCCGGATCCTTCGCCGCCCATGCGGACGTTCTGGCCGATCGCGTTCTCCGTTTTGCCTTCGGCTCGGATGTTGACCACGGACGGTTCCACGGATTCAGCCAGCGATGCAAACGCGTTGTCCATCGCCCGAAGGGTGGCGAAGGACTCGTCGACGCTCAGGTTCGCCGCGGGTTTCAGATGTGCGACCTGGGCGACTGCTGGAGTGACTCCGTGGCCGGACATCACCGATGCCACTGCAAAGGCGCCCATTGCCACACCGGCGCCCAGGGCCCAGTACACGGGCCGATTCACTCGATTGAAAAAGCTCATTTTAGATTGTCACCTGTCCTTGTTCGATCGGTATCCAAAGCTCGATCGTTCCATTGGGGTTCAACCGAATCCAACCCCCGGAGAGTTCCGACACCGGACTTTGGACCCGTGCGGAGTCTCTGACGAACCGAGAAAGGATCAGCTCCTTGGCGGCGTCCGTCAGGTCTCCAACCAGGCGGAACCGAATCCCATTGGCTTCGACGCCTCGGTCCCGCGATCCGCTACGGTCGCTTCGTTCGCGGCGCCCGTCGAACTGGTAGACCGTGGCGTTGACCAGGCCGTCGGTGATGCGGATCGCGATGAAGCGGCGCGAATCCTCGCCGGTGATTTGGGCCGCGTGCACCACGAAGCCGAGGGGCAGGCTCTGCGGGACGACCGGCTCGAACCCGACGGTCTCCCGCACGTTCGTGCCGGGGCGGATCGTGACGGGAGGTTCCCGTTCGATAATGCGCACATCGGAATTCGAGAAAAGCTCGCACTTGGGAATCCGCTTTGGAAACGAGATGGCCTTCGTGTCGAAGATCACTTCGGATCCGGAGCCGGGCTGTCGCCGTTCGATGCGGAGGAGGAAGGACGTCTCGCTGTCGATATAGAAGCGCCGCTCGACCATCTCCCGATTGCGCGGTTCGGCCGTGACGCACACGGCGCGTCGGCCGGCGATGCTCGTCTCCGAGGCGATCTTCAGGTCGTAGTTCTTGTCCGCCAGACGCACGCGCTCGTCGGCGTCCGCCTGGCTGCGCCGCGGCGACTCCTGGCTGAGCACGCGCCGCTCGTCCGGCCAGTACATCATCCACGTGCGGCCGTCGTCCACGGACGTCACGCCTTGCATGCTCAGGGGTTGCAGAATCGTGTGGCGCTCAAACCCGTCGGAGGATTGCTCGAGCTTGATCTGGACTTTTCCGGCCGAGCCGATCTGCGTGACGATCGCGGAGACGTTGGTGTCGCGTCCCTTCTCCATCGAAAGCAGCAGCAGCTTGCGGGCGCGCCAATCCTCGGCCAGTCCGCGAGGGGCGGCTTGGGCGGCGCCGCACAAGGCGGCCATCGCCGCGGCGGCGATTCCGATCCGGTTAACGGCCGCCATAACTCGTCGGGACGATCGGGGCACTGGTCCTCAACGGGTCCGTCCCCGCATAGAACGCCTGGTCCCGCTGGAGGTCGAGATCGTAGGGAGCCGTGGCTTCCGCCGTCAGCGCGTCGGCGTCGGAGGCGGGGCGCTGAAGCACCCAAGCGATGGCGCCTGCCGCGAGGGCGGTGGCGACAAAGGCGATTGGAACGGCGCGGCGAGCGGAGAAGCGACGGCCATCGCGCTGCGTGAAGACGTGCGCCACGAGGCGGTTCTCGAATTCGGTTCCGGGCGCAGGCTCCGGCGTTCCACCCAGAAGCGCCTTCAACATCCGCAACGACTCGACTTCCGCGGCACAGGCGCTGCAGCGGCCGAGGTGTCGTCGAATGTCCAGCATCTCCGACCCCGGAAGTTCGCCGTCCAGAAAAGCAGAGAGTTGGGACTCGACGCGTTTGCAGTTCATTCGCCTACCTCTCCATACGCTCGGGGGAAGCGCTTCGTGAGATAGCGCCGCAGCTGTTTCCGGCCGCGATGGATGCGGGACCGAACGGTCCCGATCGACGTGTCCATCACGTCGGCGATCTCCTCGTAGGCCATGCCTTCGACATCGGCGAGCAACACGGCCGTTCGAAACTCCGGGGTCATCGTGCCGAGCGCGGCTTGAAGGTGCTCTCCCATCGCGTCCCGAAGCATCGCGCGGTCCGGAGCGGCGTCCGGGTCGGGCACTTCCCACGTCGAGACGCCGCTGCCCGCAGGCTGCTCGAAGCTGGTGGTCTTGAGTCGACCCCGCCGCCGCACCCCGTCGATGTGCGCGTTGGTCATGATGCGGTACAGCCAGCTCGTGAACGGCAGCTTCTCGTCGTAACGGTGGAAGAACCTGTAGGCGCGCAGGAACGTCTCCTGGACCAGATCCTCGGCTTCCGCGCTGTTGCCGGTGAGACGGCAAGCCAAGCTGTAAGCCTGGCGGTACGAGTTGCGCAAGAGCGCCTCGAACAGCGAGTCGCGGTCTTCGCCAGTGATCGTCTTGTCTTTGAGCAGCGTGAACAACATCTCGTTTCAGCTTCGAATTCGATTACGCACCGGATTGCGGGACCAGTTCCTGACGCGCGCATTCATTATAGAGTGAGGCCCGTGGGACCCCCCGTGTAAACTGGTGCCGCCATGAACGCCCGCTTCCAAACCTGGTTGGGTTCCCAGCTCCAAGACCTTCGCGACCACCATCTCTACAAGACGCCGCGGATCCTCGAAACGCCCGCGGGAGGACGCGTTCGCATGGACGGCCGCGAGGTGGTGAACCTCTCGAGCAACAACTATCTCGGGCTCGCCAACCATCCGAAGGTGCGCGCCGCGGCGGTCGAGGCCGTCGAGCGGTGGGGCGTCGGCGCGGGCGCGGTGCGATGGATCGGCGGCACCATGGAGGTGCACGATGAGCTTGAGCGGCGGCTGGCCGCGTTCAAGCACGTCGACGCCGTCCTCGTCTTCACCAGTGGGTTCACCGCCAACAGCGGATGCATCCCCGCGGTCGTCACCAAGCAGGACGTCATCATCAGCGACGAGCTCAACCACGCCTCGATCATCGACGGGGTGCGGCTCTCCTCCGCGTCCTACCGAAAGTCGGACGGTTGGGTCTACGCGCACAAGGACATGGATGGGCTGGAGGATTGCCTCCGGCGCGCGCAAGCGGCGGGCTTCGAGAAGAAGATGATCATCACCGACGGCGTGTTCAGCATGGATGGAGACATCGCCCCCATGCCCGCCATCGTCGATCTCGCGGAGCAGTACGATGCGTTTGTGATGGTGGACGACGCCCACGGGAGCGGGGTGTTGGGGGACAAGGGCGCGGGCACCACGTCGCACTTCGGGCTGTACGGCCGCGTCGATATCCAGCTCGGCACCCTGAGCAAAGCTCTCGGGGTGGTCGGAGGCTACATCGCCGGGTCCGGACCGTTGAAGGAGTGGCTCATCAACCGCGGACGCCCCTACCTGTTCTCCACCGCGCATCCGCCTGCGATCGCCGCGTCGCTGATCGCCGCGCTCGACGTGATGGAGAACGACCCCGAACCCATGCGGAAGCTCTGGGACAACACCCGTTGGTGGAAGAACGCCTTGGCGGAGGCCGGTTTCGACACGATGGGCAGCGAAACGCCCATCACGCCGGTCTATGTCGGCGACGAGGCCCAGGCGCAGGCGATGGAGAAAGCGCTCTGGGAGGAGGGCGTGTACGCGCTCGCCATCGTGTACCCGACGGTGCCCCTCGGCAAGGCGCGCCTCAGGACGATGCCCAACGCGACGCACTCGCACGAGGATTTGGCCTTCGCGCTCCAGGCATTCAAGAACGTCCGGGACGCGATGCCGCTCGGACGCTGAACGTTCGCCCGTCGGGCGGGCGTGGAACGGGTTAGCGGGTGTCGAAGGACGACCTCGGAGAGGTCGCAGACGGTGCCCGGGGTCGAGTTGCAGCGAGACCCCGGGCTCAAAGGGCGCCTTCGCGCACCCGGTTAGTCGCGGGTTCGGACGAAGACGTCGATGTCGCCGCGCGTGACGGCGCCGGCGAACTCGTAACGGATCTCGGTCCCGGGTCGGTGGAATCCCACGCGAATCTGGTCCCGGCCGCTGTCGTCGGACCCCTCGCGGTGGTCGAGGACCCGGACTTCAAGCACACCTTCGACGGTTTGGACGCCGGTGGGCGTCGCCACGCGCATCACCGCCGCTCCACTGAACTCGCACACGTTGCGGGCCGGCCCGCCAACCTGAAGGTCCCGGAGCTTTCGAAGCGTGATGGCCACGTGCCTTGCGTTGCGGCCGTTGACGTCGATGACGAAGTCGCCTCCCAACCGAGGCGGATCAGAGGTCAACTTGGTGACTTGGAGCCGAAACGTCGCTTCGCGCTGATCCTCGGACCGGGCTACGCCTTGGCCGCGCGCGCCGAGCAGGGCGCCGGCGGCCAGCGCAAGCGCGCAGATGCCGAGGACGCCACCGACCAGGAAACTCTTTTTCAACATGAACCTTCTCCTTACTCTCCCATCGGTGAGGACGCACGGGTGCATGGATTGTTCGGTTGGGAGGCGCGGAGGGGGCGTTTCACGCAGAGGCGCAGCGGCGCAGAGGGTTTCACGCTAGTGTAGTGTCTCACTAATCTCAGGGCAGCGAGGCCCCGGTTGGGCCCTCTGGCTCCCTTCGCCCCTCTGGGGGAGAGGGGCTAGTGAGGGGCCCGTTTTGGCGCGGTTTCAGCTTCAATTCCAGCGATCCGGACCCCTCACCCCCAGCCCCTCTCCCCCGGAGGGGCGAGGGGTGCCTCTTGCGCCTTTCGCCACGGCCCGCTGGGAAACTAGTGAGACGCTACACTAGCTCTTCGGCGGGGTGGCTTCGATGGCGCCGCCGACCTGCAGTACGTTGTTCTGGTGCAGGTGCCGCTCGGGCTTGGGCATCGACTCGATGCCGCCCACCGCGTTGCGACCTGGGATGTTCGAATCGAACACGAGCGGGGTCTTGGGATCCTCGATCTTCTCGCGTTCCATCCCCACGACCTCGGCGTTCAAGGCGTAGCCGTATTCGGGGTCGACCGAAGGGCAGTGCAGGAACTTCTCGCGGGGCATGCGGCCGCCCAGGGCATCCATCCACTCGGCCGTCGGGTAATGGCCGTCGAAGTCGGCGGTGTACATATCGAGGGCGCCCCCGATCTGCCTCAGGTACAGCCGGCAGTCCGACGCGCGCTTGAGCTCGCGGCCCTGCGCGAGCGCCGGGAGGAGAAGGGCGGGAACGATGAGAAGGCAGCAGCCCGTGGCGAGAATCGCGACGACCGCCCACATCATCGGCGAGCGGCCGGGTTTGTTTTGCGGGGGGCTCGGCGCGCCGAAATCATCCATCAGGGTCGGTCCACGAGCTTGGCTCGGACGGCCTTCATCGCCGCCTCGGTGCGGCTGTTGACCTGGAGCGCCTTGAGGATGTTGCTCACGTGGTTCTTGACCGTCTTCTCGGCGATGCAGAGACGGTTGGCGATCTCCTTGTTCCGCAGGCCTTGGGCCACGAGCTCGAGGATCTCGCTCTCGCGGTCGCTCAACACGAACAGCTCGGTGTCGTCGGTCTCCTCGTCTTCGCGGATGCGCCGGAAGTCTTCGATCACCTTCGTGGCGATCTTGGGCGTGATCTTGGCCTCGCCGCGCTCGGCCAGGCGAATCGCTTCGATGACGTCCTGGGGCGTCGAGCTCTTCAACAGGTAACCCAGGGCGCCCGCGCGAAACGCGTCGTAAACGATGTCCGAGTCCTCTTCGACGGTGAGGATCACCACGCGGACATCTTTCTCGGTCTTCAGGAGTTGGCGCGTGACCTCGATGCCGCTGAGGGCCGGCATGTTGATGTCGGTGAGCAACACGTCGGGCGGATCGGCCAGGCACGCGTCCAGCGCTTCGCGCCCATCCTTGCACACGGCGACCAGTTCGCACTCCGGCATCAGCGTCAGCGTCCGTTGCAGTGCGCTTCGATAGGGAGCCTCGTCATCAGCGACGACGACTCGGATCGTTTCGGGCATGCGGCGAGTATACAAGGCATAATCTCCCCCATGCCCGTGCTGGAAGTGCGCGACTTGGAACTCTCCTTCGGCGACGTCGCCGTGCTGCGGGGTGTTTCGTTCGACCTCGAGGCCGGCAAGACGTTCGGCGTCGTCGGCGAGAGCGGCTGCGGGAAGTCGATGACGGGATTCGCCCTGATGGGCATGGTTCCCACCGGGGGCCGCATCACCGGAGGGTCCATCGTGTTCGAGGGGCGCGACCTCACGCAGCTTCGGCCGCGCGAATGGCTGGACGTCCGCGGCGAAAAGATCGCGCTCGTGATGCAGGACCCGTTCACGAGCCTCAATCCGATGATGCGGATCGGTGATCAGATCGGCGAGGTGCTGCGCCTCCATCACGGCCTCTCCAAGCAGGCGGCTTGGACTCAGGCCGTGGAGATGCTCGAGAAGGTGGGCGTGCCCGTGCCGGAGAGCTCGGCGCGCAAGTTTCCGCACCAGATGAGCGGCGGCCAGCGCCAACGCGTCGTGCTCGCCATGGCCTTCGCCTGCAAACCGCAGGTGCTTATCGCGGACGAGCCGACGACAGCCCTCGACGTGACTCTTCAGGCACAGATACTACGGCTCATCCAAGAGCTCAAGGACCAGGTCGGCACCGCGGTGATGCTCATCTCGCACGACATCGGGGTCATCGGCACCTTGGCGAGCCGCATCGGAGTGTTCTACGCCGGGCGGATCGTCGAGGCCGGGGCCTCGGAAGACGTGCTTCGCCGACCCGAACATCCTTACACCCGTGCCCTGCTCAATGCGTTGCCCCAGCCCGGGGCGGTGCGACTGGAGGCGATCCGAGGCTATCCGCCCGACTTTGCGACCCTCGGGACGGCGTGCTCCTTTGCCCCCCGCTGCCCGTTCCGATTCGAGAAGTGCGACCGGGAACCGGACCTGATTCCGGTATCGACAGACCACGCTTCGGCCTGCTGGAAGGCGGGGGTTCTGGAGCCAGCGCGCGAGTAGTATGGGGGCATGAGCCACGCCCTCCTGCTGCTCCTGACGATAGTCCAGGGGCCCCATTTCGACGCTGCGGAACTCGCTCGGCACGTGCAATTCCTCGCTTCGCCCGCCCTGGAGGGACGCATGACGCCGAGCCCAGGACTATCCAAAGCCGCCGACTATCTCGCCGCCCAGTTCAAGAGCTACGGACTGAACGAGGGGCCGAACAAGGGGTACCGCTGGTCCTACGAGGTTGCGATCAACCAGCGTCCCGCCAAGAACAACATGCTGGTTTTCCTGCGGCTCGACGGCAAGAGCACCTCGTTCGAGCTCGGGCGGGACTTCGTCCCCCTCTTCGGCTCGAAGGACAACCACATCGTCCGTGGGGAACTGGTGTTCGTCGGGTACGGCGCGGACGAGAAAGATTACGAGATGGAGGACGAGGAGGGCGGCGGCGAGCGACCCTTCGACGTGAAGGACAAGGTCGTGATGATGTTTGCGCGCACTCCGGCGGACATGCCGCAGCTGTCGCGCTCGGCGAAGGCTGAGATGGCGCGCGAGCGTGGCGCGGCCGGCGTGATCTTCCTCGGGCCGTCGGCGCCCGGTCGTCCCCAGCTTCCGCGCACCGTGCGGGGCCAGGGGCTCTCGGGAGACGGAGACCTGGTGGGGGTAGGCCTTGCCGAGCACGCCTTGAACGCGCTGATCGAGGTCGAAACGATGCACTCGGTGGCCGTGCGCCACGAGTCGCGCCCATTGCCCTTCACCGTCCGCATGGTCACCGAGACCGAGCCAAACAAGGCGAGGGTCGACGACATCGTGGGTTACCTGCCGGGCCGCGACCCGAAGCTGAAGGACGAGTTCATCGTGATCGGGGCGCACTACGATCATCTCGGTTACGGGGAGATCGGCTCCCGATCGCAAACCGACGCGATCCACCCCGGCGCCGACGACAATGCGAGCGGCACCGCTGGTGTGCTCGCCTTGGCCAAGTACTACGCGGCCAAGAAGACGAACCGACGATCGCTCATCTTCGTGCTGTTCAGCGGCGAGGAGGAGGGGTTATTGGGTTCCGAAGCGTGGGCCAAGGGCCATCCCAACACGCTTGAACGAACGGCCGCCATGATCAACCTCGACATGATCGGCCGTCTGCGCAAGGGCGAGCTGTTCGCCTACGGCACCAGCAGCAGCGACGTGTGGACCCGCATCCTCGCCAAGATCGAGGTTGCCGGGGTGAACCTCAAGCCGGGAGCCCAGACGCGCGGAGACAGCGACCAGGCCTCCTTTGCCAGGCGCAACGTGCCGGTCTTGTTCTTCAACACGGGTTTGCACGACGAGTACCACACCGAGAAGGACACCGCGGCGACGATCGACGCCGACGGGATGGCCAAGGTGCTCGCCGTCGTGGCCGAGACCGTGGCCGCCGTGGATGCGCTCGACGCCAAGCCCGTCTTCTCGAAGGATGTGGTGCTGGGCAATCTGCCCGGGGATCGCGACGCCGAAAGCTCGCAGCGCTCGATCCGCGTGGGCATGGTGCCCGACATGGTCGCAGGGGGCCCGGGTTTGCGGATCAGCGGAACGTCGCCCAACAGTCCGGCCCAAAAGGCTGGGTTCAAGGCGGGGGACCGAATCGTCGAGTTCAACGGAAAGAAGGTCTCAGACCTCGAGACCTTGCAGGCCGCCTATCTGACCGCGAAACCCGGGGACACCGTCAAGATCGTCTTCATCCGCGACGGAGTGAGGCGCGAGCAGTTGGTCACCGTCGAAGGGCGCGGCGGTTAGTCCAATCGCGGCCGCGATCGTCCGACAATAGGTCCATGAGGTGTTTCGCGGTGGACCTTCATGGCGAGAACTTCGTGATGGAGATCGAGGAGGACGTGCAGCGCGTCGAGTTCGAAGTCACGCGTTACGTCGAGGGCGAAACCGAAGAGGATGCGGAGCTCGCGGCCGTCGAGCTGGTTCGCGAGCGCCTCGCCCCTTCGATCCGCAACATCGACGGAGACCCGCCGATCGTGTACGTCAACGACGTGCGCGAGCTGCCCGAGGGGTTGCCGGACAAGCCGCAGCCAGGCTTCTTGTTCATCCATCCCTGATGGGTCGTCAATCGTTTGTCGTTTATCGTTTGTCGTTTGTCGTGTCTAAAGCAGCAGGATGGGGGCTTCCGTGATGGGGGCGTCGCTGGCGTAGGTGCTCTTCGTGTTCTCGTCCCGGTGGAGGTACACGCACTGGTCCGCGACCTGGTTGATCTCCTCGATGTGGCTGATCACCAGCACCTGGTCGAATCGGCCTTTGAGCCCCGCGAGCCGCTCCATCACGAGTTGGCGCCGTTCGCCGTCGAGGCTCCCGAACACCTCGTCGAGGATGAGGAGTGAGAGCGGGGTCCCCTGCCGCTCCTGGATGAGCTCGCTGAGCGCCAACCGAAGGCTGAGGGCGACGATGTCCTCTTCGCCCCCGCTGATGACGGCCTTCTCAACCCCGTCGTCCAGCACCGTCGCTTCGAACTGCTCGTCCAACTGCAGGGCCGCGTAGCGCCCGCCGGTAAGGGCCTGGAGGTTGTCGCTCGCGCGCGCCTCGAGGTCGGGCCGAATCTGTTGGTTCAGCTTCTCGCGCAGGACCATCATCTCGCGAGTCACGGCTTCGAAGTGGATCTGGTCCACCCGGTACTCGGCGATGCGCTTCTCCCGATCCTCGTACTCTTGCAGTTGCTTCGCGGCCGCCTGGAGCTCGCGCTCGGCCGCTTCCAAGACCCTTTCCGATGCGACGATCTCGGCTTGGAGTTTCGCTTGCTCGACCTCGAGCTTGCGGAAGTTCTCCTGGGCTTGTCGGGCCGCGTCCGGGGACTCGAACTCGAGCGCGGCCTGTTCGACGCGGAGCCGTTCGCCGGCCCCTTGCCCCTCGGCGATCTGCGCCTCGAGGGCGGGGACCTTGGCCTTGGCGGCAGCGAGCCGCTGGTCCGATCCGTGGAGTCTCACGGCGCGTTCATGGATCGGAAGCAGCTCCTTCACGCGGGTCCGCAGGTCGGCGTGGCCTTTGGCGTCGTACACCGGAGTCGTGGCGGCTTGTGGGGAAGCCTCGGAGTCGAACTGGGCGACGCGGGTCCAAGCCTCTCGCAGCTCCTTCGCCCGGGATTCGGCGGCCAGCACCTGCTCTCGCGCTTCCTTCAGGGCGGCTTCGACCGCGTCCCACTCTTCGGGAGGCACCCCGCCGGCGGCCAGGCGCTGCTCCTCTTGGGCGAGGGCCGCCTCGGCCGCCTCCAACGCCTCCGAGCGCTCTCGAACCAGATGCGCATAGTTCTTCTCGATCGTCTGCCCGCACTCGGGGCAGGTCGATCCGACGGTCATCCGCTCCGAACGGGCCAGGGCCGTCCGGGCCGCATCGCGCAGGGCCGTGGCACGGGCGTGGGTTTGAACGAGTTCCCGGTGCGTCTCTTGCCACGCGTCTTTGCGCTCCCGGAGGTCGCGCTCGAGCGCTTCCACCTTGGCGCGCGCGGCCAACGGGAGGGAGTCGATGTCGGCGACGGTGGCGACGGCCGCTTCCCCGAGAAGGCGCCTGTCCGCTTCGATCTCCTCCAGCCGTTTGGACCGGAGCGCCGTTGCGGCGGCGGCTTCGTGATGCTGGCGTGCCAAGGAGTCCATCGACTCGAGACGTCCGAGGGCGGCGAGGTACTCGGCCTCGGACTCGGCCAGCGAGGCGAACGCGGAGGCGTCCCGCTCCAGGGTGGCGATCTCCTCTCGAAGAGATTCGAGCCGGGTTTGGGCCTGGACCTGCGTTCCCGCCCGCTCCCGGATCTGGCCCTCGAGATCCAGCCACCGCGCCGCCTCGTCGGAGCGCTTGCGACCGGTTTCCAGTGCGGCCGCGCACTCGGGGAGTCGCTTGCCCAGAAGGGTGTGGCGCCGCCTCTCTTCGTCGACGCGCTCCCGGCTCAGCTTCGCGGCCGCTTCCAGGCGTTCCCGTCCGTGCTGCTCCTCGCCAAGGTACTCGGCCTTGTTCTTCAACACCTTGGCTTGTTGTTTGGCGAGCTCGCTCGCCTGCTTCAGCCGGTCGAGGCCCAGCATGCGCGCCACCTCGTTCTGGCGTGTCGCGCGGTCCTTGAATTTGAGGAACTCGAGGCTCTTCTGCTCGGCGCAAAACGAGTTGATGAACTGGTCGTGCGTGAGCTTGAGGAGCCGCTCGCACGCACCCTTGACCTCGCGCAGTCCTTCGGCCACGACGTTGCCGTCGGCGCGGAGTTCGGCCCCTTTCTCCCCGCGCTCGACCACGTAGCGGCGTCCTCCGAATTCGAAGGTCAGCTCGGACCGGAAGCGTTCGCGCGGGCCCGCCCAGTGGAATCGGATGCTGTCCTTGTTCTGGCGCTGCTCGCCGAAGAGCGCGAAGGTGATCGCCTCGAGCAGGGTGCTCTTGCCGCTGCCGTTGTCGCCGACGATCGCGGTCATGCCGTCCCGGAACTCCACGGTGGTGTCGCGGTGCTGGCGGAAGTTCTCGAGCCTAAGCCGGATCAGCTTCAATCTCTGCCCTCCTCAGCAGCTCGAGGCCGCTCGTCTGCACGCGCTCGCGCCGTACTTCGGCGGGAAGCTCGGCGTGCGCGACGTGGCGGCCCCACTCTCCTTCCAAGCTGGCTCCTTCACCGGCCGGCGCGGCCGCCTCGCCGGTGTGGAGCGTGCGAAGATCCAACTGGTAATGCAGCGCGCGCGCCTGCACGTCCCGAATCGCGCGCGCATCGATGTGGCGGCGGACGTCGGCGTGGACGTTCAGGACCTTTTGGCGCACGATCGGCAGCGCGCCGGAGTCCCAATTCGCCGCGCGCACGGCGGCTTCGGTGATCTCGCCGCCCGTTTTGGAGGAGGCGTCGATGGGCGGGAGATCGAGGACGGTGCGCGTCGCAATCGGGACGAACTCGAGCATGCCGAGGTTGGAGTCGAACCAGGCCCACCCCTTGGGCTCGAGGGTCTCCTCCCAGATATTGGTGGACGTGAAGTCCGTGGAGCCGGGATAGCAGCAGTTGGGCCCGTAGCTCTGGCGCATATGGTAGTCGCCCAGGGCGACATAGCTCCACCGGTCGGCGCGCGTCTCGGCCACGTCGAACTCGGCGTGCTCGGGCAACGCCTGGGCCGCCATGCCGTGGACCACGAGCACGGAGTTGCGCCTCGACGCGTGGGGCGTCCAGTCGCGCTCCCCTCCGTCCCGCAACGCTCGGCTCGGCACGCACATGAGTTCGAGGTCGAGGGCGTCGATCGACTCGCGGACCGCGCGGTCCGGCACGACCCGCATGCCGTCGATGGAGGCGAACAGCTCGAGGAGATTCCCGCTCTCGGCGGTTCGCGGCGTGTCGTGGTTGCCTCCGATCAGCACGAACGGCCGGTAACGGCGCGCCTCCTGAAAGCGAAGGAGCGCGACGTACGCGCTCGTGATGGTGTGGTTGCTGGGCCGCACCATGTGGAACAGATCGCCGCTGTGCACCACGAGGTCCGGCTCCCGTTCCCCGATTGCGGCCAGGGTGCGGCGGAAGGTCTCCAGCACGTCCGCCTCCCTCTGGTTCATGCCTTCGGGAGTGGTCCGGCTGTAGGCCCGATACCCGAGATGGGTATCGCTGAGGTGGGCGATAGTCATGTCTTGTCTACCTCTTGTCAGTATACACATGTCGTGCAATGGGCGAAAGAGGCTCTCTGTGGAAAGAGACGGATCGGGAGGCGCGGAGGACGGTGGAAAAGGGTTTGTTCACGCAAAGGGCGCAAGGGGTTGCACGCAGAGGCGCAAAGGCGCTGAGGGTTTCACGCAAAGAACGCAAGGGGCGCAAGGGGTTTCACGCAAAGAACGCAAAGGGCGCAAGGGGTTTCACGCAAAGAACGCAAGGGGCGCAAAGGGGAACGACCCCCACCCAAGACCCAAGACCCAAGGCCCAAGACCCAAGGCCCAAGGCCCAAGGCCCAAGGCCCAAGGCCCAAGGCCCAAGGCCCAAGGCCCAACGCCCAAGGCCCAAGGCCCAAGGCCCAAGGCCCAAGGCCCAAGGCCCAAGGCCCAAGGCCCAAGGCCCAAGGCCCAAGGCCCAAGGCCCAAGGCCCAAGGCCCAAGGCCCAAGGCCTAAGGCCCAACCCCCACTCTCACCACGGTCACGCTGTACGGCTTGACCTTCACCTCTCGATCCATCTTGTCGAACTTCCGGTCGACGATCTGCACCGGTTGCTTTCCGCCGGGATCGTTGTAGGCCATGGGGTCGGGATGCGCGATCTCCCATCCGGTGCCCTGGGCGGCCACGCGCACGCCCTTCCACGTGAGCGGGAGGGTGATTTCGGCGCCCGTCGGGTTCACGACCCCGAGCGTGATGAAACGGCCGTCGGCGGTCCGCGCCGCCGAGACGTCGAGGGGCTCGACGCCCTCCGCCACGGCCAACGGAATGGCCCCGAACCGCTCTCGATAGAGCTTGAGAACGAGCCCCGTGGTCTCGAAGGCGGCGGCGGTGGGAGTCGTCTTGATGCACCCGATCACGTTGACGGTCTGGGCGTACTGCGCCATGGCCACGATGTCCGTCGAGCGGAAATACTCGTGCAGCCCTTCGGCGATGCCGAGGGCGTCCTTCATGAAGTAGCGCGTCCCCAGTTCGCCGAACACGTGGGGCCCGTACCAGTAGTTCCACTCGTCCATCGCGATGCGGATGTCGTGCCCTTTCAGACTCGGCAGCGTGTCGCGGTACCGTCGGTGCGCCACGACCTTTGCGCGGATCGCGTTGGGGACCTGCGCGGCGTGGGCCATGACGCCGGGCCGTTCCTGGCAGTAGAAGTGCTCGCTGATGAGCGTCATGTGGTTGGCGCACTCGGTGAGCATGCCGAGCGACCACGACCCGACGTCGCCGCTCGCGATGGTCTTGATCTTCGGGTCCACGGCGCGCATGGCGTCGACCACCGCGTTGTTCTTGACGGTGTACTCGGCGAGGGGCATGTGTCCGAGCTGCCAGTCGCCGTACATCTCGTTGCCGATGCCCCACCAGTCGACGCTCCACGGCGCGGCGTGGCCGTTGGCCGCGCGCCTGCTCCCTTCGGGGGTCGCCGCCGCGCCGTTGACGTACTCCAGCCACGCCGCGGCTTCGGATGGCTTGCCAAGTCCCGTGTTGACGACGATCAGGGGCTCGGTCCCGAGTTCTTTGCAGAAATCGAGGAACTCGTGCGTGCCGAAATCGTTGTGTTCGATGCCTTGCCACGCCGGATTCTTTCGGGGCGGACGGTGGTCGCGATCGCCAATGCCGTCGCGCCAGTTGTAGCCGCTCACGAAGTTGCCTCCCGGCCATCGATACAGCGGCGCGTTCAACTCCTTGAGCAAGGCCAACGTGTCGCGCCGCATCCCGCGCACGTTGTCGCTCGGCATGAGCGAGGCGGTCCCCACTTCGATGGGGCCGTCGAGCGCGGCGATTTCGAACCGGCCCTGTTGGGTCGTCGAGGGCAGGGCGACCGAAAACGGGATCTTCACGTACTCCCGGTTGCGCATCTGGATCGTGAACGAGCGCTGCTCCGACGCTTGCTCGCCGCACACGAACCGCAGGACGACGCTCCCCTTCCCATCGACGGATCGGACCCACGCATAGCCGGAGTAGGGCCGGTTCTTCTCGAACCAGATCCCGCCTTGGGAAACGGCGGCGCCCGCCTCAAGCCGCGGGGAGTGGGCGCCGACGAACGGCTTTTCCGTGGTCATTCCAACGGCGCCGATGGGCTCCCAGGGGGACTCCTTCGCGCCGACCGCGTCGTAGAACTTCCGGTCCTGGAGCATCTCGGCCCAGATGCCGCCGTAGATGCACCGCCCGAGGTGTTCGATGAACTGGCTGTAAAGGTATTTCGGGATGGGCTCGGACGTGTGCGCCGCGTCGATTACGGCCTTGGGCTCGGGAGTGCGGGTTTCGAGGAGCGTGAGCTCGAGGTCGTCGAATCGCGCGGTGCCTTTGGCGGTGCCGAAGTAGCCGAGGAGGCAGTTGAGAAGCAGGGCGTCGTCGGCCCCGGTGTCGATCGTCATCTCGACCCGGGTCCAGTCGCGCGTGCCGGCGACGGGCTCGGTGTGCTCGGGCCTTCCATGCAGGTTGATCAACGCCCCGGGGCCGCGTTCGACGGTCTCCACGCCCACGGTTTTGATCCACGCCGTCAAGCGGTAGCGGGAGTAAGGGCGCACGGCGACGGACTGCTGCCAGCCCGCATCGGCGCCTGTCGACGAGGCGACCTCGACGCTCCGGTTGCCGGAGTGCGCGTCGTTGGAGACGGAGAAGCGGGCCTCGCCGCCCCACCGCTGGGCCGTCCAGCCCACGGGAACATCGCCCGCGACGCGTTCGAAAGAGGAATTGGCAAGAGCGTTCTGGGCCATGAGCACGGTGAGGAAGATTGCGAGCACGACACATCCCGTTTCCGCGCGCGGAGGCGGGCTTCCTGCCAGCCGGGGGAGGTTTCACGCAATGGACGCAAAGAACGCAAGGGGGCCCAAGGCCCAAGGCCCAAGGCCCAAGGCCCAAGGCCCCACTGGCACGAAGGACCAAGGACCAACAACAAAGAACTACCCCTTCGTGGATCGACGCGAATTCTTGACGGCGACCGGCGCTCTGGGCTTGGGTTTGGCCGCGGGCGGTTCCGCCTGGGCGGGGTCCGGCCAGGCGCGGGCGGGAAGGCCCCCGAGGTGGAAAGGCATGCGCAACTTCGTGTGGACGGGACCCGATGCCAAGGCCGAGCCGGCAGCGCTCAAGGCCAAGTACGCGGCCCTGAGGGCCAACGGCATCGGCGGCGTGTTCCTGAGCGGGGTGGACGACCGCGAGATCGACGCGATCCGCGAGGCGGGCCTCGAGGCGCACATCTGGATGTGGACCACGAACCGGGGGGACGCCTGGATTCGGGAGAACCATCCGGATTGGTACATGGTGAGCCGGACCGGCAAGTCGTGTTTCGACCAACCGCCCTACGTGGACTACTACCGGTGGGTATCCCCCGTGATTCCAGGCGTCCAGAGCTACCTGAAGGAGAAGGTGGACGCCCTCGCGGCGCATGACGGCGTGTCCGGCGTGCACCTCGACTACGTGCGCTATCCCGACGTGATCCTTCCGAAGGCCCTATGGAAGACGTACGGCCTCGATCAAACCGAAGAGCTTCCCGAGTACGACTTCTGCTACTCCAAACACACGCGCGATGCCTTCAAAAGGCGCTTCGGCCGCGATCCCTTGGAGATCGCCGACCCTGCGCACGATGCCGAGTGGCTGCACTTCCGCTACGATTCGGTGACGGAGCTGGTCCAGCAGCTCGCCGCCCAGGTGCGGAGGCACAAGAAGGAGGTGACCGCCGCGGTGTTCCCGACGCCGCGTTTGGCGCGGACGATCTGTCGCCAGGATTGGGACAAATGGCCGCTCGACTTTGCCGCGCGGATGATCTACCACTCGTTCTACGAGCAGCCGGTGGAGTGGGTGGGCGAGTGCGTGCTGGAGGACCTTCACGCCGCGCGCTTCCCCATCGTGGCCGGGCTCTATATGCCGGCGTTCGCGACGACCGACGAGTTTCGGAAGGGATTGCGCCTTGTGAAGAAGCGAGGCGGCGGCGGGGCGTCGCTCTTTGGAAATGTCGGAGAGCCGTTTTGGGCCGTTTTTCGCGAAGAGATGGGTGCTTAGCGGATCGACGAGCGGCGGGCAGGTTCCGGCGAACCGGCACCTACCCGGCATCGGCCAGGCCTTCGTCGCAGGAGTTAGATCATGGGAAGGACCAATCCCGGCGAGCGCGGAGGAAGCCAGGTATTTTCACCAGGTTCCGGAGGGTGCGGATCTCCTGTTAGACTCCCGTGTTGTGAAGAGTCGCTGCTTGCTTGTCGGATGGGTTTCGCTGGCCACCTGGGGTGTCGCCGCCGTCGCGCACGGCGCCCTTCTCTGGGACCAGGGGATGACCACGGGCACGATTCACGGGGCTTACGGAAATGCCACGGCCTCTCAGAATTTTGCCGACCTCGCCACCTTCAGCACGGCCGTGGATATCACCCGATACAACCACTACACAACGGACAGCACGACCACGCCCACCACGATGACCGTAAGGGTGTATGCAGGCGGAGCGACCCCTGGTTCGCTCATCACGAGTCAGAGCGTTGCCGTCGCCGGCATCACCTCGCTCGGCACATTTGGCGTATTCGACGTGTACCAGTGGAGCCTCGACTTGACAACCATCCATCTGGCGCAGGGCTCCTACTGGTTTGGGGCTTCGTACGATGCGGCATCGGGTGGGGGCCAGGTGACTTTGAACGGTGTCGCATCGCCCGGCGACGGCGCTCTGGCGAAGTTTTCCGGGGCGACCTTCTCGAACTTGGCCTCTGACGGCGATCAGGCCTTCCAACTGATCGGCTCCCCGGTCCCGGAACCGTTCACACTGGGCCTCGCCGGGATGGCGCTGCTGGCCGCCGCCCGCCGCCGCCG